>NCJR01000230.1 GCA_002282555.1 Rhodobacterales bacterium 34-62-10 | reverse complement strand
TCTTGATCCGCTTGTCGGAGGCGGCAGCCGCGAACTCATCGTCGCCGCGGTCCTGATTCTTACGGTCATGATCCGTCCGCACGGACTGTTCGGCCGTCACGACATCGAAAGGGTGTAAAATGTTCTATCGACTCTCGGGTGTCTACCACTCCAGTTTGATCTCGGATAGCCGCATGTTCAAAGTTCCGGCAGACCGGAACTTGGCGGTGTTCCTTCTGTTGATCGGACTTGCGGCACCGTTTATCCTACCGTCACTTTACCTTAACAGTTACATTTTGCCTTGGCTGATCTGGACAGCCGCCGCTTTAGGACTGAACTTGGTGACAGGCTGGGCCGGACAGCTCCATCTCGGATATGCCGCAGTAATGGCCGTTGGTGCCTATTCGGCCATACATGCCGTGCGGCTCGGGGTGCCTTGGGAAATCGCCTTGATCATTGGCGGGTTGGCGGCATCAGTGATCGGCAGTCTGTTCGCCTTTGCCGCATTGCGGGTCAAAGGTCTTTATCTCGCGCTCACGACCCTCGCGATGCAATTCGTGATGGACTGGGTATTGACCCACTCCCCAACGATTTCCGGCGGGTCACACGCATCACTTCAGGCTCCAACTTTGGCGCTGTTAGGACAGCAGATCACCTCTGATGCCGGCTATTATTATGTCGCACTTGGCTGGTGCGTCTTGGTCACAATCTTCATGCTAAACCTCAAGCGCACTGGGCTGGGACGTGCACTTGTCGCAGTGCGTGAGAAGGATTTTGCTGCGGCGATCCTCGGCGTAAACAGCTTCTACTACAAGATCCTAGCCTTCGCGGCATCGTCTTTCATTGCCGGTGTCAGCGGGGCCCTGCTGGTCGCGACCTTCTACTTTCTGGCCGCACCCGAACAGTTTTCGGTAAACGTATCAATCCAGGTATTGGCGATGGTGATCGTAGGCGGACTTGGCAGCATCATCGGGTCCTATTTCGGAGTTGCGTTGATCCTGCTCGTGCCGGGGCTGGTGAACGGGCTCGTCGTGACAGCGAGCGAAGAGCTCGGCATGCAGGTCAATGTGGAAACGCTCGCTCATATCCCCAATGCGGTCTACGGCGCGTTGATCGTCATCATTCTCATGATCGAACCGCTAGGTCTCGGAAAACTCTACGGCAATATCAGAGACTATCTTATGACCTGGCCCTTCGATCAGCTCAGAAAGTAAAGAGGAATGCCGATGCAAGAGAAAGCCCAAGGCCAGTCCATTCTGTCGATGAATAGCATCGAGGTGCTGTACGACAACGTAATGCTGGCGATCAAAGGCGTTTCTGTTCAGGTGCCGAAGGGCGGAATGGTCGCGCTTCTGGGCTCCAACGGAGCCGGAAAAAGCACAACATTGAAGGCGATCAGTGGTCTTCTGAAGGCAGAACGCGGCCATATCAGCCGGGGTGAGATAAAGTTTGACGGGACCGACATCACAGAGATGCTGGCGCAGAAACGTGTCGAAATGGGCATCTGTCACGTCATCGAAGGACGGCGCGTTTTCGAGCATCTGACTCCAGACGAGAACCTGACTGCGGCCGCACCGATGGGAATGTCCCGATCTGAATTGAGTGTGGAAAAGGATAAAATATACGACTATTTTCCCAGGCTTGCCGAGCGCCGTAATTCGCAGGCGGGTTATCTGTCGGGCGGCGAACAGCAAATGCTTGCCATTGGTCGAGCTCTTGTGACCCAACCGAGTCTTCTGATGCTCGATGAGCCGAGTCTTGGGCTAGCGCCATTCTTGGTGGCTGAAATTTTCGGCATCCTTCAAAAAATCAACCGCGAGGAGGGTTTGTCGGTGCTTTTGGTTGAACAGAATGCCTTGGCCGCGCTGGAAATCGTTTCGGAAGGTTATCTGATCGAAAACGGCCGCGTGGTCATGCATGGTACAGCCGAGGCGCTCAAATCCAACTCCGACATCCAGGAATTCTACCTTGGCGGCGGAGAAGGTACCAACTTTCACAATGTCAAACATTACAGCCGACGCAAGCGTTGGCTGAGTTAAGTCACTAGACAGAGATTGTTCAGGGAGGAAAAGATGAAGAAACTTACCAAGGCACTAGCTGTTTTTTCTATGATGGGGAGCTGGATGGCCGGAACACAGGCTCTGGCGGAGCCATTCAAGGTCGGGGTTTGCTATGATCTTAGCAAGGCCTATACATTCGCCACGCCGCAGGTGTCGCAGGCAGCGATGGATGTGGCGAAGCTGATCAACATGCAGGGTGGTATCGGTGGAGAGCCGGTAGAGGTTATCGTTCGTGATCACGGAAACGAGCCACAGCGCGGCATCGAGTGTTATTCCAGGCTGAGCCGGGAAGGGGTTTTCGTCTTCGACACGCTGTCGACGCCTGTATCTTTGGCGATCCTGCCACGCGCGATGGAAGACGGGCGGATTCTGATGCAGTCACTGGTGGGTCGGGGCGATGCGGTGGATGGAACCGTTTTCGAATGGGTCTATCCCGTCGGCCCGACATATTGGGGGCAGGTGGCAAACGATATCGGATATATCAAGCAGCTACATGACGACGATCTCTCGGACGTCAAGATCGGCTACATTTATTTCGACTACCCGTTCGGGCAGGAGCCGATCGAGATTCTCAAAACGCTGTCGGAGAAAGAGGGTTTCGAACTTCTGCTTTACCCCGTGCCGCTGCCGGGCAGCGATCAATCCGGTGCATGGTCGAAGATGCGTCGTGACAATCCCGACCATGTGATCTCATGGATGCTTGGTGGTGCGCATGTCGTCGCTTCGAAGGAAATGCAACGCAATCGCATTCCGATGGACAAGTATATTTCCGTAAACTGGCTGAATGAAGTCGACATCGCCAATATTGGCGCCGAGGCCGCCACCGGGCTCAAGCGCGGCACAAATGTCGTGGGTGGTCAGGACGTGCCCCTGCGTCTGGAGATCATCAATAAACTCTATGACGAGGGAGAGGGCTCCGGTCCGCTCGTGAACACGCAGGACGTCTATTACAACACAGGTCTGGCGATGTATTCGATCATCTTCGAGGCTGCCCGCAGGGCCGCAGACATGGAGGGGATGCCGATCACGGCGGAATCCTATAAAAAGGGCCTAGAGTCGCTGGAAAACTACGACGCCAACGGTCTGATGGCACCAATCACGGTCACAGCCGAGGATCACGGCGGCGGCGGCAAGACGCGTATCGAGATGTGGGATGGCGAAACCTGGGTTCCGCAGACTGACTGGATCGCGGCGTACGGAGAAGTTGTTTGGGACGTCGTTAGGGAAAGTTCTTCGAAGTACGGGGAATGAAGAATGGCAACTGAACGCAAAATGCGTGGGGCTGAGAATCAGTATTGGAACTATGAGCCCTGCGTTCAACAACGGGAGAGAGAAACATGAAAACCAAACGGAAAGTATGGACTATTGCCATCGCCGCTGCGTTGGCAACCAGCGGGGCGATCGCATCAGCTCAGGAAAATGAGCCGATCAAGTTCGGCCTCTGCTTTGACCTCAGCAAGTCATACACATTCATTTCGCCACAGGTCGCACAGGCGGCCCAAGATCTTGCGATGTACACCAATGAAAACGGTGGCATCGAGGGGCACCCGGTTGAAATCATCGTGCGCGACCACGGCAATGAGCCGCAGCGGGGCGTGGAATGCTATGAGCAGCTGAAGCGTGAGGGCGTTTTTATCTACAACTTCCTGTCTACGCCGGTCACGAACGCGGCTTTGCCGCGTGCCATGAAGGATGGAAACATTTTGATGCAATCTTTCGTCGGCCGTGGTGACGCAGTCGACGGCGAGGTTTTCGGATGGGTCTTCCCTGTCGGTCCGACCTATTGGCAGCAGGCGGCGAACGATGTTGCCTTCATCAAGGGCCA
>NCJR01000229.1 GCA_002282555.1 Rhodobacterales bacterium 34-62-10 | reverse complement strand
GACGGCGCGACAACAAATACAAGGCGCGCATCAAGATCACCCTGCATGAAAACGGGATCGACACCATCCGCGCGCTGGTCGAGGAACGGTTTGCGACCCTGCGCAGCGCCTTCAACGGCGCGGATCAGGCGCTTCTGGCGCAGATCGAGCCGCAGTTTGCGGCCCCCGATTTTGTGGCCAAGCCCGTGGACGCCTATGACGCCGCCTATGCCGCCGATCCGGTGTTCCGGGCTTGGGCCGACACCAACCTGACCGCGCACAGGCGCGCCGATCATGCCATCGTGTCGATCAGCCTCAAGGCGCATGGGGCCACGCCCGGCGATGCCACCGCCGCACAGATGCGGGTCATGGCGGACCTGGCCGCGGCCTATGCCTATGACGAGCTGCGCATCAGCCATGAGCAGAACTTGATCCTGCCCCATGTGGCGCGCGCCGATCTGCCTGCCGTGCATGCCGCCTTGAAAGCGGCGGGGCTCGCTACGGCCAATATCGGCCTGATCAGCGATATCATCGCCTGCCCCGGCATGGATTATTGCGCGCTGGCCACGGCACGCTCGATCCCCATCGCGCAGGAGATTGCGGTGCATTTCGACGCGCTGAAGTTGGAGCATGATATCGGCCCGCTCAAGATCAAGATCTCGGGGTGCATCAATGCCTGCGGGCATCACCATGTGGGCCATATCGGGATTCTGGGGCTGGACCGCGCGGGCGTGGAAAACTACCAGATCACGCTGGGCGGTGACGGCACCGAGGATGCCGTGATCGGCGAACGCGCCGGCCCCGGTTTCGCCGCCGAGGAGGTGCTGCCCGCGATCGAGCGGCTGATCCGCGCCTATCTGGAGCAGCGTGAGAGCCGGGAGGAGACCTTCCTGGACGCCTACCGCCGTCTGGGTCTGGCCCCGTTCAAGGCGGCACTCTACCCCGATGCCCATGACCGCGATGCCAGTGACCGCGATGCCGCTTGAGGCCCCCCTCGCCACGGTGGTGGAACGCGCAGCCGACCTGAACGCGCGCTACCGCCACCATGCGGCCAGCGCGGTTTTGCGCCATGCCTTGTCGGATGCGCAGGTGGGCCGGATCGCACTGGTCAGTTCCTTCGGCGCGGAAAGCGTGGTGTTGCTGCATATGCTGGCCGTGATCGACCGGACCGTGCCGGTCCTGTTCATCGATACCCAGATGCTGTTTCCCGAAACGCTGGCCTATCAGCGGCAGGTGGCCGCAAAGCTGGAGCTTGCCGATCTGCGGATCGTTTCGGCGCGGTCCTCGGCCCTGACTGGCCTCGATCCCGATGCCACCTTGCACCAGACCGATCCCGATGCCTGCTGCGCCCTGCGCAAGACCGAACCGCTGGCACGCGCCTTGCAGGGCTTTGACGCATGGATCACCGGGCGCAAACGGTTTCAGGCCAGCACCCGCGCGACGCTGGAGTTTTTCGAGGCCGATACTGACGGCCGGCTCAAGGTCAATCCGCTGGCGCATTGGGACAAGGCCGATGTGCAGGATTACATGATCAACAACCGCCTGCCCCGGCATCCGCTGGTGGCGCGGGGATACCCGTCCATCGGCTGCGCGCCCTGCACATCGTCGGTGCAACCCGGTGAAGACGCGCGCGCGGGCCGCTGGCGCGGCGCCGCCAAGGAAGAATGCGGCATCCATGTCGTGAATGGCAAAATGGTCAGAACAGGAGCAGGGCAATGACGTCCAACAGTACCGTGATCGTGCGCGACACAGGCTTTGTGTCCGAGGATTGGACCACACCCTTCTCGCCTCTGGCCGAGGCTGCGTCGGGGACCACGGCCATCGACCTGCCCGCCGATGCCGATCCCGACAAGCTGACGCTGCAGGGCGTTGAGATCATCCGCATCCCCTTTGCCAGTTTCGCCGATGGGCGCGGCTTCACCCTGGCCCGCCGCCTGCGTCTGCGCGGTTATCAGGGCCGGTTGCGCGCGGCAGGCCATGTGATCGCCGATCAATACGCCATGGCGCGGCGCGCGGGCTTTGACGAGGTCGAGATTTCAGCAGACCTTGCCGCCCGCCAACCGCAGGATCAATGGCTGGCCCGTGCCGACTGGCGCGCCCATGATTATCAGGCGCGGTTGCGCGGCTGATCGTCCCGCCCCGCTTTCATCTGACCTGGATCAAAGATAAGGAAAGGATGCCGGTTTATGCCCCGGCAGGACATATATGACCGAAAGCCTGACAGTGACCGAGATTTCCATTCCCAAAGCCCCCACCCTGCCCGATGCCCAGACCGTCACCGCCGTGACCCATTGGACCGACCGTCTGTTTTCCTTTCGGGTGACGCGGCCACAATCCCTGCGCTTCCGCTCGGGCGAGTTCGTGATGATCGGGCTGATGGGCGAGAATGGCAAACCCCTGCTGCGCGCCTATTCCATCGCCTCGCCCTCTTGGGATGAGGAGTTGGAGTTCTATTCGATCAAGGTGCCCGACGGCCCGCTGACATCGAAGCTGCAACATATCAGGGCCGGCGATCAGATCATCCTGCGCCCCAAGCCCGTGGGCACGCTGGTGCTGGATGCGCTGTTGCCCGGCAAGCGGCTGTGGTTCTTTGCCACCGGCACCGGAATCGCCCCCTTCGCCAGCCTGATGCGCGACCCCGACACCTATGAGCGGTATGACGAGGTCATCATGATGCATACCTGCCGCGATGTGGCGGAACTGGAATACGGGCGGCAGTTGGTCGAGAGCCTTAAGGACGATCCGCTGATCGGCGAGCTGGTGGGCGACAAGCTGCGCTATTATCCGACCACCACGCGCGAGCAGAGCGCGCGGATGGGGCGGATCACGGATAACCTGACCTCTGGCAAGGTGTTCACGGATCTGGGCATCCCCCCGATTTCGCCTGAACACGATCGTGGCATGGTCTGCGGCTCGCTGGATTTCAACACCGATATGAAAACCGTGCTGGAAGGGTTCGGCCTGCGCGAGGGGGCGAATTCCGATCCTGCGGAATATGTGGTGGAAAAGGCTTTCGTCGGCTGATCACCCACCGATGCGAGACGAAAAAAGCCGCGTGGGGGGCACCCTCGCGGCTTTGGTCATTCGAGGCTGATGTGAACCAGCCCTGTCACATCCCCAGCGCGCTGCGGGTTTGGTCCAACGCGATCCGCAGCATGTCAGGACTGCCCTGCGCCTGTTCCAGCGCGGTTGTCAGCAGGGTCTTGCGCAAGTCGCCAAGGCTTGAGGCCGCGATAAGCGCGCTGGCGCGCTCGAGGTCAAAGCCTTCCACGCTCAGCACCGTCTGGACCTCGGCCTC
Source organism: Rhodobacterales bacterium 34-62-10 (assembly GCA_002282555.1). Classification (GTDB taxonomy): domain Bacteria; phylum Pseudomonadota; class Alphaproteobacteria; order Rhodobacterales; family Rhodobacteraceae; genus Seohaeicola. The sequence continues at coordinate 594 of NCJR01000229.1, read as the reverse complement.
GGTCATGCCTGCGCTGGCTGCGGTCGCTGTCAGGGCCGCGGCATTCTCTGGCGTGAAAGCCTCGGTCGTGCCACCTGTGCCGGTCGCGGTTTGCAGCGCCTCACGCGCGGCTTGGGTGGCGGTATCCACGGCTTGTGCTGCGGCATCCGCTGCGGCGCCTGCGGCGACCGTGGCCGACTCTACGGCGCTGTCCACGACCTGCGCGGCCTCGTCTGCCATCTGGCGCGCGGTGTCCGTGGCAATGGCGGCGGTGTCACGGGCCGCATCGGTTGCGCCCTGCACGGTGTCCTCGACGGTTTGCGCTGCGGTGTCGGCCGCGTCCTGAGTGGCGTCAACCGCCGCAGTGGTCGACTGCGTCGGGGCTGGCGGCGTGGCCGCATCGATTGCGGGCACCTCGGCGGTCTGGTTCGCCCAGAACAGATAGCCCACGGCACCAAGGGCCAGCGCCGCAACAGGCAGGATCACTTTGTTCATCACTTGTCTTCCCATAATCATGAAACAGAGGCTGACACGGGTGCAGAACCCAATGTCGCCTTGACTGGCAGATGTGGCGGCCATGGCGCACCCACAAGACCCGGACCACCAAATCGGCAG
>NCJR01000228.1 GCA_002282555.1 Rhodobacterales bacterium 34-62-10 | reverse complement strand
ACCAGTTCGAACCGGTTCGGAACCTTGTCTACGCAGTCTTCAACGGTTACGCGGGCCATGAGAGCACTCCAATCAGCGGATGTCGTGTCGATACACGCAGCGGTGCATCAGAAACCCGCTATTTAGGCTGGATCGCGCAGGGATACAAGCCGCTATTGCTGGGGCCGGACCTCGGCGCGTGCGGTGGCTGGCAGGGCCGCGCACATCTGCGCCACGGTCAGGCCGGTCAGCGGATGCACCCAGTCCGGGGCGATATCGGCCAGGGGGATCAGCACGAAGGCGCGGTCCTGCAGGCGGGGATGCGGCAGGATCAAGCGGTCGGGCATGGTCTGCGTTTGCGCTTCGGGTGGCAGGTCGCGCCAAGCGGCCTGTGTCGCGGCATCGGGCAGCACCAGATCACCGGCGGCCAGCAGGTCAAGGTCCAGCGTCCGCATGCCCCAGCGCTGCGCGCGCTTGCGCCCGTGGCGCGCCTCGATCCGGTGCAGAAGTGCCAAGAGCGCCGCAGGGTCCAGAGTGCTGCGCAGAAGTGCTGCTGCGTTCACATAATCCGGGCCGGCCCCGGGCGGGAAACAGGGGGTGTCGAAAAAGCGGCTGACCGCCAGCACCTCAAGCCCGGCCGCGGCAATGTCAGACAGCGCCGCAGCCAGTGTCTGGGCGGGCTGTCCGGCGTCGGTTGGCAGATTACCACCGAGGGCGATGAGGTATTCTTGATTGCGCATGGTGCCAGAGGTATCGTTAGACAATTCCTTATGGGGTTGCAGCCCGCGCTTCAACGCCCTAATCCTGTCCCGGCCTGTCGCATATTTTACAACCCAGTGCCGTTATTTATTTCGCATACCCAACCACTCACCCCACTCACGGACCCTGCTGCGCGGCGTCTACTCGGAAGGACTACTGATGTTTTACAAGGACGAACGGCTTGCGCTGTTCATCGACGGATCCAATCTATATGCCGCCGCGCGGTCGCTTGGGTTCGACATCGACTATAAGCTTCTCCGTCAGGAATTCATGCGCCGCGGCAAGCTGGTGCGGGCTTTCTATTATACCGCCCTGCTGGAGAATGATGAATATTCGCCGATACGCCCGCTTGTGGACTGGTTGCATTACAACGGCTACACGATGGTGACCAAACCGGCCAAGGAATATACCGACAGTCAGGGCCGCCGGAAGGTCAAGGGCAACATGGATATCGAACTGACCGTGGACGCCATGGAACTGGCGCCAAGGGTGGATCATATCGTGCTGTTTTCGGGTGATGGCGATTTCCGCCCGCTGGTTGAGAGCCTGCAGCGGCAGGGCGTGCGGGTGTCTGTCGTGTCGACGATCCGCAGCCAGCCGCCGATGATCGCGGATGAATTGCGCCGTCAGGCCGACAATTTCATCGAGCTGGATGAGTTGAAGGACGTGATCGGACGCCCGCCGCGCGATCCTGTGCCGCTGCGTGACCCATCGGTCGAATCGGACGGCTGATCCCTGTTGGGGGGCGCGCGTGGTGCCCCCCGCACGTGCGCGCCTTTCGGACCCTTGGGCCCGGATCACCTTTGCGCGATGGCTGTGGGCCGGATTACCGGTCCGAGGCGTCGCGGTTGATGCGGTCATGCACCGCGATCACGCGGGGCGGCCATGTGCTTTTGATATAGGCGAGAACGGCGGCGATTTCCGCGTCGCTCAGGATGTCCTGATACCCTGCCATGCGGCTTTTGTAGCTGCCGCCCACGATCGCCTCGATCCCGTATTTGGTGATCTCGAACAATTGCCGGTCGGGGTGGTGCCATGTGTGCCCGCTGGGATCATGCGGCGGCGCGGGCAGATAGCCGTCGGCGTCGCGGGTCTGCCAGTCGGGTTCACCTTGCAGGCGGTCACCGTGGCAGGCGGCGCAATGATCGGTATAGATGCCCTGCCCCTGCGCCACCGCTGCGGGGTCTTTCCATGGCAGGAAACCGGCCTCTTCCGCGGCCATGGCCGAGGTTGCGAGGCACATGATCATGGCTGCCGTCAGTGCTGCGCGCATCGTCTTTGCCCCTTTGTCCCGTAACAGATGCAGCATCCCCTGTGACAGCGGGTCCGGCAAGTCACAGCACGGTGAGGGGACGCGGCGTCTGGGGGCTGGACCCGGGGCGGATCACGCTTTACCTCTGACACCGACAGGAGACCGCGATGACAAAACCGCCCCTTACCCTTTATCTGGCAGCACCCCGCGGGTTCTGCGCCGGTGTGGACCGTGCGATCAAGATCGTCGAGATGGCGTTGGACAAATGGGGCGCGCCTGTGTTTGTGCGCCATGAGATCGTGCACAACAAGTTCGTGGTCGATGGGTTGCGCGCCAAGGGCGCCGTGTTTGTCGAGGAGTTGGACGAGGTGCCCGGCGACCGTCCGGTGATCTTTTCCGCGCATGGCGTGCCGAAATCGGTGCCTGCGGCGGCTGCGGCGCGCGAGATGATCTATGTCGATGCGACCTGCCCCCTGGTCAGCAAGGTGCATATCGAGGCGGAGCGGCATCATGAGGCCGGGTTGCAGATCGTGATGATCGGCCATGCCGGGCATCCCGAGACGATTGGCACCATGGGGCAGTTGCCTGCCGGTGAAGTGCTGCTTGTCGAGGTGCCGGAAGATGTGGCGGCGTTGCAGGTGCGCGATGCGGGCAAGCTGGCGTTCGTGACGCAGACGACGCTGTCGGTGGATGACACCGCCGAGGTCGTGGAGGCGCTGAAGGCGCGGTTTCCGGGGATCGTGGGGCCGCATAAGGAAGACATCTGCTATGCCACCACCAACCGGCAGGAGGCCGTCAAGGCGATGGCCCCCAAATGCGATGCGATGCTGGTGGTGGGCGCGCCCAATTCGTCGAACTCCAAGCGGTTGGTCGAGGTCGGCGCGCGGGCGGGTTGCGCCTATGCGCAGCTGGTGCAGCGGGCCGCCGACATCGACTGGCGCGCGTTGGAGGGGATTTCCAGCATCGGGATCACGGCGGGGGCATCCGCCCCGGATGTGCTGATCACCGAGGTGGTGGATGCGTTCCGCGCGCGGTTCGACGTGACGGTGGAGCAGGTCGTGACCGCCGAGGAGAATGTGGAATTCAAGGTGCCGCGCGTCTTGCGGCAACCGGCCTGAGGCGGGACATGGGCGGCGTTCCCCGTTCTGCGTTGCTGCTGGGTCTGGCGGGGTTGATCCCCTTTGTCTGGGGCGCGCTGACCGTGCTGTCGGACCCTTTGAACGCTTGGAGCGCGCAGACCTTGGGCGGGCGCTTCACCGGGCCCTATATCGGATTGTTCTATGGCGCGGTGATCCTGTCGTTCATGTCGGGCGTTTTGTGGGGGTTTGCCACCAAGGCCAGCGGGGCAGTTGCCGCATCAGGCTATATCATGTCGGTGATCCCGGCCTTATGGGCGTTCTTCATGACGGGGGGCGGGCCGGCCAGCGCCTCGATCAGCCTGATGGCAGGCTTCCTCGGCCTGTTGGCGCTGGACTGGATGTTCTGGAAACAGGGGTTGGCGCCGGAATGGTGGATGGCTTTGCGGGTTCTGCTGACGGCGATTGTCGTGATCTGTCTGGCGGTCGTGGCCTTCGCCTGACATAGAGGCTGCGTGATTCAAACGGAGTGGTGCCATGACCGGGTTGACCCTGTATTCGATGCCGTCGTCCGGCAATAGCTACAAGGTGCGGCTGCTGCTGGCGTTGCTGGGGCGGGCCTACAGGCATGTACCCTGCGAGGCGGGGTCCGTGGCGCTGCACGAGGCCAAGGCCGAGGGCAAAGCCCCCTTCGGCAAGCTGCCGGTGCTACATCTGCCTGACGGGCGGGTGCTGAACGAATCCGATGCGATCCTGTGGTATCTGGGGGCGGGCACGGATTGGGTGCCTGTAGACCCGTTCGATCAGGCGCGG
>NCJR01000227.1:3916-4470 GCA_002282555.1 Rhodobacterales bacterium 34-62-10 | reverse complement strand
CCCAGCGCGGCAGTTTCCACCATATCGAGGAAACCGTGCGCGCCCTGATCGAAACCTTCCCGATGATCTCGCGCCTCAAGATGCTGCGGCAATGGGGCGGCATCGTGGACATGACCGGCGACCGCTCACCCATCCTGTCGAAAACGCCGGTCGAGGGCGTTTTCGTCAACTGCGGCTGGGGCACGGGCGGCTTCAAGGCCATCCCCGGATCAGGTTGGGCCATGGCCGAGTTGATGGCCAAGGGCCATTCGCCCCTGACCGAAGAATTCTCGATGTTCCGCTTCCGCGAGGGCAAGTTCATCGACGAGTCCGTGGCAGCAGGGGTGGCGCATTGATGACCCTCCTGATCCTGAATGATAGCACCACGTTCGCCTATACGATGACCGGAGGCATCCCATGCTGACCCTTCAATGCCCCTATTGCGGTGTGCAAGCCGATGAAACCGAACTTTCTGCGGGTGGCGAGGCGCATCTGAAACGCTATGGTCCGGGGTCCGGCGACGAGTCCTTCGAGAATTACCTCTTCATGCGCGAAAACCCCAAGGGCGTGCATTT
>NCJR01000227.1:0-3880 GCA_002282555.1 Rhodobacterales bacterium 34-62-10 | reverse complement strand
GATTGAGGTGTTCGGCACCTATAAGGCCCAAACCACCCAGCCCCCGCAAGAGATCAAGGACAAGATCAGCGCCAAACGGCCCGGCTGGTCATGGAGAGAGTTTCAATGAGCACGCGTCTTGCAACAGGTGGCCGCCTCCTGAACCGGGGCAAGCAGATCACCTTCCGGTTCAACGGCAAATATCTCAAAGGGTTTGAAGGCGATACGCTGGCCTCGGCGCTGCTGGCCAATGACCAGATGTTGATGGGCCGGTCGTTCAAATACCACCGCCCGCGCGGTGTCGTGGCCTCGGGCGCGGAAGAACCGAACGCGCTGGTGGGTCTTGGCAAGGGCGCGCGGTTCGAGCCGAACCAGCGCGTCACCACAACGGAACTCTTTGACGGGTTGCAGTCGGAAAGCCAGAACCATTGGCCTTCGCTGGACTATGATATCGGGGCGGTGAACACCTATCTCAGCCGGTTCCTGCCGGCGGGCTTCTATTACAAGATGTTCCTCTATCCGCGCGCCTTCTGGAAACATGTCTACGAGCCGTTCATCCGCATGTCCGCAGGTCTGGGCAAGGCCCCGACCAAGGCGGATGCGGATCGCTACGAGCATTTCAACGCGAATGTCGATGTTCTGGTGATCGGCGGCGGCGTCGCGGGCTTGCAAGCGGCGCATGTCGCGGGTCGCGCCGGGTCGCGCGTTCTGCTGTTGGAGCAGACCGCCCAATGGGGTGGCCGCGCGCCTGTCGATGGCGGCACGGTGGATGGCCAGCCAGTTGACGCCTGGATCGCAACAGTCGTTTCCGAATTGGAAACAATGAAGAACGTCACTCTGCGCCTGCGCACCATGGGGGCAGGGGTCTATGACCACGGCTATGTGCTGGGCTATGAACGCCTGCGCGACCATGCGCCTGAGGCGGACGGCCCACGCCACCGCCTGTGGAAAATCCGCGCCAAACAGATCGTGACCGCAACAGGTGCGATCGAGCGGCCCTTGTCCTTTGCGGGCAACGATATTCCCGGCGTGATGCTGGCGGGGGCTGTGCGTGACTATGCCGTGAACTGGGGCGTCTCGATCGGGGACCGCATCGTTGTGGCCACCAATAACGATGATGCCTACCGCACGGCGATCACCCTTCACGGGCTGGGCCTGTCCGTTCCTGTCATTCTGGACGCGCGGCCCAACGGGGGCGGCGCGCTGGCGGATCAGGCCCGCGCCCTTGGCATCCGTGTCGAAAACGGCAAAGCCATTGCAAAGGTCAAAGGCGGCAAGCGCGTCACAGGTGTGGCGATCTGCGCTCAGGCGGGCGAAGGGGCTGTGCTGGAAGATCTGGCCTGCGACGGTGTTGCCATGTCGGGCGGCTGGTCGCCTGTGGTGCATCTGTGGTCCCATTGCGGCGGCAAGCTGATCTGGGACGCGGAACAGGCGATGTTCCGCCCCGATCCCGACCGCGCGCCCACCGGGGCAGACGGGCAGGCCATGGTTATTGCGGCGGGTGCCGCCAATGGTGCGCTCGCACTGGGTGCCGCGTTGAAAGATGCGCAAAACGCGGGTGAGGCTGCGGCTGTTGCCACAGGTTACGCGGCCAAGCCGGGTCAGGCACCCATGGCCGATGATGTGGCGCAAGCCCCCATTGCGCCGGTCTGGATGATGCCGCAGGGCGCATCCTATGCCCTGCGTGCGAAATCGTGGCTGGATTTCCAGAACGATGTGAAAGTGTCGGACGTGCAACTGGCCGCGCAGGAGGGGTTCACCTCGGTCGAACATGCCAAACGCTACACCACGCTCGGCATGGCCACGGATCAGGGCAAGCTCAGCAATATCAACGGTTTGGCCACGCTTGCCAAATCGCTGAACACCGATATCCCATCCGTGGGCACAACCACCTTCCGCCCGCCCTATACGCCCATCAGCATGGGGGCCATCGCGGGCGAGGCGCGGGGTGACATTTTCCAACCGCTGCGCCGCACCCCGCTGCATGACTGGCACACGGCCAACGGTGCTTTTTGGGAGCCTGTAGGTTATTGGCGCCGCCCCTATTGCTATCAGCGCGCGGGTGAATCCGTGCATGACGCGGTCAGCCGTGAGGTCAAACAGACCCGCGCCAGCCTTGGGCTGCTGGATGCCTCGACCCTTGGTAAGCTGGTCGTGAAAGGCCCGGATGCGGGCCGTTTCCTCGACATGCTTTACACCAATATGATGAGCACGCTGCCCGTCGGCAAATGCCGCTATGGTCTGATGTGCTCGGAAAACGGCTTCCTGATGGATGACGGCGTCGTCGCGCGCATGTCTGACGACACATGGCTGTGCCACACCACCACCGGCGGCGCGGACAGGATCCATGCCCATATGGAGGAATGGCTGCAAACCGAATGGTGGGACTGGAAAGTCTATGTCGCCAATGTGACCGAACAATATGCGCAATTCGCGGTGGTCGGCCCCAATGCCCGCAAGGTCTTGGACAAGCTGGGCGGCATGGATGTGTCCAAGGAAACCTTGCCCTTCATGCAATGGGCCGAGGGCACGCTGGGCGATATCCCCGCACGCGTGTTCCGCATCTCCTTCTCGGGCGAGCTCAGCTATGAAATCGCCGTCCCCGCCAGCCATGGCCGCGCCTTCTGGGAACGGTTGATGCAGGAGGGCGCGGAATTCGGCGCAACCGCCTATGGCACCGAGGCGCTGCACATCATGCGCGCCGAAAAGGGCTTCATCATGATCGGCGATGAAACCGACGGCACCGTGATCCCGCAGGATCTGGGCCTGTCCTGGGCGATCTCCAAGAAAAAGGACGACTATATCGGCAAGCGCGGGCAGGAACGCAGCCATATGGTCAACCCGAACCGCTGGCAGTTGGTGGGTCTGGAAACGGTCGATGGCAGCACCCTGCCGGACGGGGCCTATGCGCTGGCGGATGGCACCAACGCCAATGGGCAGCGCAACACCCAAGGCCGCGTCACCTCGACCTACCACTCTCCCACGCTGGGGCGCGGTATCGCCATGGGTCTGGTGCTGAACGGGCCCGCCCGCATGGGTCAGGTGATCAGCTTTGGCAAGACCGACGGCACCGAGGTGAAGGCCAGGATCGTCGATCAGGTCTTCTACGACAAGAACGGGGAGAAGCAGAATGTCTGAACCAGTCAGCGCCCTGAACGGGGTCAGCTTCGACGGTCTGGTGACGCTGAAGGACAGCGGCCCCACAGGAATGATCACCCTGCGCGGTGATCTGTCGGCCACACCGATGGCGCAAATGCTGGACAAGGCCATGGGCCTGACCATGCCAGCACAGCGCCGGATCGTGACCCATGCGGATGGCACCCGGCATGCGGCGTGGATGTCCCCGGACGAGCTTTTGCTGATCCTGCCCTATGCGCAGGTCACCGACGCTCTGACCGCGCTGGAAACCGCATTGGCGGGCACACATCATCTGGCCGAAAATGTCTCGGACGCCCGCGCCTTGATCTCGGTGTCCGGCCCCGAAGCGCATGTGCGCGAAGTGCTGGCCAAGCTTGCCCCCGTCGATCTGCACCCCGACCATTTCACGCCGGGTGACATCCGCCGCACACGGCTGGCGCAGGTGGCCGGCGCCTTCTGGTTGACACAGGCAGGGCAGGCCCAGGTGATCTGTTTCCGCTCGGTCGCGCAATATGTCTTTGACCTTCTCAGCGCCGCTGCGGACCCTGCCGCCAAAGTGGAATATTTCGGCTGATCACATCCCAGGGGCAGGGCAGGGGTTGACCTTGCCCCCCTCAGGCTACCATCTAGGCCCAGAGATAACCGCAATGACAAGGGGGGCCGAACCATGGCTTTTACACTTCCTGATCTTCCCTATGCCCATGACGCGCTGGCCGCACATGGCATGTCCGCCGAAACGATGGAGTTTCATCACGACATCCAC
>NCJR01000226.1 GCA_002282555.1 Rhodobacterales bacterium 34-62-10 | reverse complement strand
TTTCCGATGCGCCACCCGGGTCCCTGTGGCGACAATCCCTACACATTCAGTCACTCATAAGACAGCCGATGGACGAACCGATTCTGACAATGGAAGAACGCGAGGCGATCAACAGTGGTCGCTGGTTCAGCAGTCTTTCACCCTCCCTGCGTCACGACATACTCAGATGCGCCTACGTCAAGCGATTCAAAGACGGCGACCTGATCGTTGCCCGCGGCGACCCGCCCACCGAGTGGACAGCGGTGGCCAAGGGCGCGTCCGAGGCTTGGGTGATCTGGTCATAGCCCGCCCGCGCCGCCTCATGCGCGATCTTGGCGTCGATATTGCCTGCGGTGCCGGGCATGTCGCGCGCGCCCATCGCCTCGCAGCGCGCGGTCTCCATCGCCTCATAAAGATCACGCGCCATGGCACCGGGGGGCGCATAGCGGGCATGCAGCGCGTCATTGTGATAGCGGCGGTGCAGCGCCAGCGCATCGGCGGTGCCACGCGCCAGCATCACCTCATCGCGGGTCATGCGGCGGCTGACCTGCGGCAGGCGCATTGCATCGCCCGACAGCCCCGAGGGATCGACCGAATAGCTGACCGTCAGATCAGGGTCATGCGCCATGACCTTGGTCGCCTCGGCCAAGGCTTTCTTGAACGGATCGGCGGGGTTGTCTGTCGGTTTGCTCATCTCACCTCTCCGGTCGCGGATTGGCCCTTGGGCCAGCAGTGGCGCTCCTCCGCCCTTGCGGGACGTCGTCGCGAGGACAGCCCGCAGGGATGGACCGAGCGTCCGCCGCTCACTTCATCGACATCGAGGCTGCCGATTCCGGCAATTCCTCGTCGAACAGACGCTGGTAGAACTCGGCCACGGTCTGCCGCTCCAACTCGTCGCATTTGTTCAGGAACGACAGCCGGAACGCATAGCCCACATTGCGGAAAATCTCGGCATTCTGCGCCCATGCGATCACCGTGCGCGGGCTCATCACCGTGGACAGATCACCATTCATGAAGGCCGTGCGCGTCAGATCGGCCACCGTCACCATCTGCTTGATGACCTTGCGACCCTTCTCGGTGTTGTAATGCGGGTTCTTGGCCAGCACGATATTCGTCTCGGCCTCGATGCTCAGATAGTTCAGCGTGGCCACCAGAGACCAGCGGTCCATCTGGCCCTGGTTGATCTGCTGCGTGCCGTGATAAAGCCCCGTGGTATCGCCCAGACCCACGGTATTCGCCGTGGCGAACAGGCGGAAATACTTATGCGGCGTGATCACCTCGTTCTGGTCCAGCAGCGTCAGTTTGCCGTCCACTTCCAGCACGCGCTGGATCACGAACATCACATCGGCGCGGCCTGCGTCATATTCGTCGAACACGATCGCGGTCGGGTTGCGCAGCGCCCAGGGCAGGATGCCCTCGTGGAACTCGGTCACCTGCACGCCGTCCTTCAGCTTGATCGCATCCTTGCCGATCAGGTCGATCCGGCTGATATGGCTGTCAAGGTTGACCCGCACGCAGGGCCAGTTCAACCGGCTTGCCACCTGTTCGATATGCGTCGATTTGCCCGTGCCGTGATAGCCCTGAATCATCACGCGGCGGTTGTGGCTGAAGCCTGCAAGGATCGCCAGCGTGGTGTCGGGGTCGAATTTATAGGTGCTGTCATTCTCGGGCACGCGTTCGGTGCGGTCTGGGAACCCCTTGACGATCATGTCGGTGTCGATGCCAAAGACCTCGCGGACCGAGATGTCTTCGGTGGGTTTTGCGTTGATATCGATCATGCCATCGGCCATGGAATTGTCCTTCCCGTGTCGGGCCACCGGCCCTCATCCATCCGCGTTTCATCGCTCTCAGGTTTGGTGCAACATAATGCGGGCAAGGGCAAGGGGGGGCACCGTTTTCCGTCACGCGCCAAACCGCGTCAGAACCATATCATGGTGAAACTTGATCATGGTGAAACTTGTCGCACAGGCCAAACGTGTCTTTGCCATGGATCGCAATGACGCGGCCCTGTTTGCGTGCAACCCGGTCACGTGAACGTGCACCGCCCGTGCTTGCGGAACGGCGGGCGGTGCACAATGCTTTGTGTCGTCATCGAAAGGACCGATCATGAACCGCCGCAGTTTCACCATCCTGACCAGTGCCGGGATCACCTATGGCCTGTTCGGGGCCGGGCGCGGTTCGGCGCAATCCGAAAGCTTTGCCGTGACCCGGACCGAGGCCGAATGGCGCGCCATGCTGACCCCCGCCGCATACAGCGTGATGCGCGAGGAGGGGACAGAACGTGCCGGGTCCTCACCTCTGGACAAGGTCTATGATCCGGGCGTCTATCACTGCCGGGGATGCGATCTGCCGCTTTATGACGCCAGCACCAAATTCGACAGCGGCACCGGCTGGCCCAGCTTTTACGCAGCACTTCCAGATGCGATCGGCACCAGACAGGACCGCAAATTGTTCATGCTGCGCACCGAATGCCATTGCAGCCGCTGCGGTAGCCATCTGGGACATATCTTCGATGACGGGCCGGCACCCACAGGGCAGCGCCATTGCCTGAACGGGGTTGCGCTGGTGTTCAAACCGGCCTGATCGCAGCGCCTTCGGATCGGCCCAATCTGCCTGCTTGCCTGCCTGCTTGCGTGCCTGCGACAATCGCTTGTGGAAATAGTCGCGGACGATATAATCGGCGGACCCGCAATAGACCTGCCAGATTGGACCGGCGACCATGGCGAAAGCTCCTCAGCCCGATGCGATGCTGTGCTTCAACCTCTATGCGGCCAGCCATGCGTTCACGCGCTATTACAAGCGGCTGCTGACCCCTTTGGGGCTGACCTATCCGCAATATCTTGTGATGCTGCGTCTGCATGCGGCGGATGGGCAGCATGTCGGCAGCCTTGCCCGCGATCTGTGTCTGGAAACGAACACCCTTTCGCCGCTGCTCAAACGGATCGAGGCGATGGGCCTTGTCCGCCGCGCCCGCAGCCGCGATGACGAGCGGCGGGTTGATCTGTTCCTGACCGAAAACGGCCGCAGCGTTGCGGCGCGTTGTGCCGAAATCCCGTGGCAGGTCGTCGCGGAACTGGGGCTGGACCTGGATCACGTCAAGGCCTGTTCGGACATGCTCCTGGACCTGCGCGCCCGGCTTGCGGCGCATGATGACGCAGATGATGATCAGGCGGCACAGCCACGGGGCGCGACCTCAGGCAGTGCATGAGGGTCGCGCCCCAAGCCCTTCATCTTACTTGAAGTTGCGGCTGTCCTTGATCTGATCCCAGGCCCAGACCACCTCTTGCAGCTGATCCTCCTGGCTGCGGTCGCCGCCATTCATGTCGGGATGCAGCACCTTGATCAGCGCCTTGTAGGATTTGCGCACTTCGGCCTTGGTCCAATGGTCCTTGGCTTCCAGTATCTCGATCGCGCGGCGTTCCGTCGGCGGCAATTTGCGCGTGCCCCCGGTGATCGACTTGCCGGGATTGCGCGTGGCGTTGCTGCCCAGCACCTGATGCGCGTCCTCGATCCCCAACCGCGCCCAGGCCCGCGCCTCGGGGTCGCCCAAGGGCTTGGTGGCCCGTTCCCAGACCTTGTCCTTGGACATCTGCGCGTTGATCTCGGCCTCGGTGGTGCCGTCGAAGAAGTTCCACTTCAGGTTATATTCGCGCACATGGTCCTTGCAGAACCAGAAATAGTCGTCCAGCACGTCCGGCGCTTTCGGCGCGCGGAACTTTCCGGCCTCGGTGCAGCCCTCGTGATCGCAGTTGCGGCTTGAGGTTTCGACAGCGCCCGACATGCCCCGCCGACCACGTGGATTCTTCTTCTTGGCCGACGACACGGACATGTCGAACCCAAAGGGATCTGGCTTGGACATAGGTTCACCTTTTCGACTCGGAGCACAGAGTTTAGACTGTTTGCA
>NCJR01000018.1 GCA_002282555.1 Rhodobacterales bacterium 34-62-10 | reverse complement strand
TTCTTGCCGCCGGGATAGGTCTTGGAGACGCCCTGCATGTGATAGACGTATTGATAGGCTGCCATTCGGATCGCTCCTTGAGGGGAATGCGTGGATTTGGGCCTGTAGATAACGATCATGGGGCGCGGGGGCAATGCGCTGTGGGGGCTGCGGCATCCGATTGACAAACGCCCTGCGGCATTGACAACTGCGCCGCCGGGCCTCAGCCCGGACGAGGAGATGATGCGCCACGAGATACCCCATGCGCGGCCCGGTCAGGTGATCGGGCTTTTGGGCGGGTCCTTTGATCCGGCCCATGCGGGGCATGTGCATATCACGAAAGTCGCGCTGCGGCGGTTCGGGCTGGACCGGGTCTGGTGGCTGGTCAGTCCGGGAAACCCCCTGAAGGCGCGCGGGCCTGCGCCGATGGCCGACCGGATCGCGCGGGCCAGAGCCATGATCGCCGATCCGCGTGTGATCGTGACGGATTTCGAGGCGAAGGCCGGCACCAGATATACCGCGCAGACCATTGCCGCATTGCAAGCGGCCTATCCCGGGGTGCGGTTCGTCTGGTTGATGGGGGCGGACAATCTGGTGCAGTTCGACCGTTGGCAGGATTGGCAGCAGATCATGGCACGGGTGCCTGTGGGTGTTCTGGCGCGACCGGGGCAGAACCTGCCAGCGCGGGCGTCCCGTGCGGCGCGGATCTATCACGCGGCGCAGATCAAGGGGGCCGATAGCCGCGCTTTGGCGATGGCCGACACACCTGCATGGTGCTTTGTCAATGCGCCGTTGATGGATATATCCTCGTCTGCGATCCGGGCGCGGGGTGGTTGGGGTGCGACGCTGTCGCATCACGCGGATGTGGGCTTGCCCGCCAAGGGGCAGCGCAGCTAAGTTTAAGGGTATGGGCGAGATGGTTTCAAGACGTGGGTTTCTGGTGGGCGGAGTAGCCGCCGCGACGCTTTTGGCGGTGCCCGCTTGCGCCAATGCCCCCGCGCAGTCCCTGCGCCCGGCCTTGCGCCCCGCCGGTGGGCGTGCGGCAAGCCTGCCAGCCGTCGATGCGATTGTGAGCAAGGCGCAATTGGGCGGGAAGGTCGTTTTCGCCGTGGCTGATGCCGAAACAGGCGAGCTTTTGGAAGTGCGCGAACCGCAGCGCGGTTTGCCGCCTGCCAGCGTCGTCAAGGCGCTGACAGCGATCTATGCGCTGGATACGCTGGGCGCGGGGCATCGGTTCGAGACGCGGCTGATCGCGACAGGCCCGCTTGAGAACGGTATCCTGAGTGGCGATCTGGTGCTGGCGGGTGGTGGTGATCCGCTTCTGGATACCAATGGGCTGGCTGAGATGGCGGCCAGCCTCAAGGCGGCGGGTCTGCGCGAATTGCGCGGGCGGTTCCTTGTTTGGGGGGGCGCGCTGCCCTATGCCAAGGTGATCGACGCCAGCCAGCCGGACCATGTCGGCTATAATCCGGCGGTGTCGGGGCTGTCGCTGAACCATAACCGGGTGCATTTCGAATGGGCGCGAAACGGGCAGGGCTATGGCCTGACCATGGACGCGCGGTCGGACCGGTATCGCCCTGATGTGCGGGTGGCGCGGATGCAGGTCGTCGCGCGCGATCTGCCGGTCTACACCTATTCCGACATGCAGGGCGTCGATCAATGGACCGTGGCACAATCGGCGCTGGGCAAGGGTGGGGCGCGCTGGCTTCCGGTGCGCCGCCCGGACATTTATGCAGGCGAGGTGTTCCGCACCTTTGCGAGTGCTCAGGGTATCCGTCTGCCAGCCGAGGAAGCCGTGCGCAGCCTTCCGGGTGGCAGTGTGATTGTACGGCGACAAAGCGCGCCACTGCCCGAGATCCTGCGCGACATGCTGCGGTATTCGACCAATCTGACGGCCGAGATGGTGGGCCTTGCCGCCACGCAGTCACGCGGTGTGCAGCCGGGGTCGCTGGCGGCTTCGGCCAGTGCCATGAATGCCTGGGCCAGCGGCGCGCTGGGCCTGTCGGCCCCTGCACTGGTGGATCATTCGGGACTGGGGGACCGGTCGCGACTGGCTGCGGCGGATATGGTGGCGGCGCTGGTGCGGGCACGGCGGCAGGGCATGCTGCCGGAATTGCTGCGCACATTTCCCATGAGGGATGCGCAAGGGCGCACGGTCGCATCCCATCCGGTCAAAGTGAACGCCAAGACAGGCACGCTCAATTTCGTCAGCGGGCTGGCCGGATACATGGCGCGAGACAGTGGCAAACCGCTGGCTTTTGCCATTTTCGCCGCTGACGCGGATCGTCGTGACAGTATCCCGCGTGCCGAGCGTGAACAGCCGCAAGGGGCGCGGGGCTGGAACCGCCGCGCCAAGGGGTTGCAGCAGGACCTGCTGGAACGGTGGGGATCGCTATACAGCGTTTGAAGGGGGCAGCTTTGCCCCCTTCGTCCGTGCTGTGGCAAGGGATGCGTCAGAAGCGGTAGCTGACACCCAGCGTCAGGAAGGGCAGCAGCTTCATGTCTTCCAGATCGCGGTTGGCTTGGGCAAGGTCCGCATCGAATTGCGCACGCTCGGCCGGATTGGTGATCGCGTCCTGCCCGGTCGTGGTGATTTCGAAGGTGGTGATGCGCGCGCCCAGTTCAGCGACGAAACCCCAGTTGTTGCCGAAATCGCGCGCGTATCCGACAGCAAGGACCGGTGCCAGATCGTTCTTCTGTTGCAGTTTGGCGGTGAAGTTGCCGGTGTATGTGTTGCCTTCGATGGTCAGGCTGGTCGCAGTCCCTTCAAGTTTGTAGCCGCCGAGGGCCACACCGCCCGACAGACGGAACCCGGCGTCGCCCAACTTGTAATCCGCCATCAATGCGATCGAGTTCGAGGTCAACTTGCCGTCGACCCTGCTGCCATCCAGATCGAAATTATCCGAGAACGATCCCAGATAAAGCGGCGCGCGCGCCTGCCACTGGGGAGCGATGTCCATTTTGGGCGCGATGTAGAAGCCCAAGGTGGACAGACCTGTCTCAAGGCTGAGACCTTCAAGGGTCTGTGCTGCAGCGCCTGTTGCGGTTGCTGCAGTGATCGACAGAGCCAATGCGATAGATTTCTTCATGATGATATCCCGACACTAGTGAACGCACAAATTCTCGAGGCGTCATGACCGCCCTCGACGCGTAAGGTCTCACAGGGAACAGCAGCACGGGCAATCTTTGGCTGTATGTGCCCGAAAGCTACGCCGATATGTTGCATCTTGGCAACGATGTTCCGGGGCGCGCAGCCTTTTGCAGCGCCGCGTCGTGGCCTAGGCGCGCAGATGCCGCGCGCGCGCACCGCGTTCGATGGCGGCGGCGTGCAGGCGGTCGATGTTCAGCTCGTAGCGGATTTCTTCCAGCAGACGCAGTTCCGTCTCGAGGATCTTGCCATCGGCTGCGGCCACGTCACAGGCCAGCGCGTAAGCTGTTTCGAACAGATGTTCGGGCAGGTTGTCGCGCACCAGTCCGAACAGGGCGTCCAGCCCGTCCTCTTCCGAGAAAAGGTCGAACACCGTTTGCGCCATGCGCCGCATCCGGTCGGTGTCGTATTCGGCGAAGATCGGCAGGTGGTTCACTGTCGCCTGAATGCGCACCAGTTCGGATGTGCGGATATTCTCGTCCGACAGGGACACGGCGATCATGACGGCCACGAGGCAATCCTGTGGGCTGAGCGGGTGGGGTATCGCGTCCGTCATGTCATTCGTCCTGAAAGGTCATGTTGCAGCGCAGAATATTGACTGTCAGGGGGCGGAGCAATAGGAAGCCTCATTTGACGCCGCGCGATCTGCGCGGTTCCCCGCCTGCTGTCCCGACATGATGGAGACCGAGATGACCGATCTGCGCGATGCTGCCCTTGCCTCGAAAGCCTGGCCGTTTGAGGAAGCGCGCAAACTGGTCAAACGGTATGAGAAGGCGCCGCCCGCCAAGGGGCATGTGCTGTTCGAGACGGGCTATGGGCCGTCAGGTCTGCCGCATATCGGCACCTTCGGCGAGGTGGCGCGCACCACGATGATCCGGCGGGCGTTCGAGCTGATCTCGGATATCCCGACGCGGCTGATCTGTTTTTCGGATGACGTGGACGGGATGCGGAAAGTGCCCGACAACGTGCCCAACCCCGAGATGCTGCGCGAACATCTGCAGCGCCCGCTGACATCTGTGCCCGATCCGTTCGGGCAATATGACAGCTTTGGCCATCACAACAACGCCATGTTGCGGCGGTTTCTGGATACGTTCGGGTTTGAATACGAATTCATCAGCGCGACCGAATTCTACAAATCCGGTCAGTTCGACGCGGTGCTGTTGCGCGCGGTGGAGCGGTATGACGCGCTGATGGAGGTGATGCTGAAATCCCTGCGCGAGGAGCGTCAGCAGACCTATTCCATCTTCCTGCCGATCCATCCCGAAACGGGCCGGGTGATGTATGTGCCGATGAAAGAGGTGAACGCCAAGGATGGCACCATCACCTTTGATGACGAGACGGGGCGCGAGTGGACGCTGCCGGTCACGGGCGGCAACGTAAAGCTGCAGTGGAAGCCCGATTTCGGCGCGCGCTGGGCGGCGCTGGATGTGGATTTCGAGATGTATGGCAAGGATCACAGCACCAATACGCCGATCTATGACCGCATTTGTGAAATCCTTGGCGGGCGCAAGCCCGAGCATTTCACCTATGAGCTGTTTCTGGATGAAAACGGCGAAAAGATCAGCAAATCCAAGGGTAACGGTCTGACCATCGACGAATGGCTGACCTATGCCAGCACGGAATCGCTGTCCTATTTCATGTATCTCAAGCCCAAGACCGCCAAGCGGATGCATTTCGATGTGATCCCGCGTGCGGTGGACGAATATCATCAGCAGTTGCGCGCCTATCCTGATCAGGATGCTGCCGGAAAGGTGAATAACCCGGTCTGGCATATCCACGGCGGCAACCCGCCAGAAAGCCGGATGGTGGTGCCGTTTTCGATGCTGCTTAATCTGGCGTCGGTATCGGCGGCCGAGGAGAAGGCGAAGCTTTGGGGCTTTATCCAGCGTTATGCACCCGAGGCGGCCCCCGAGACGCATCCCGATCTGGATCAGGCGGCGGGGTTTGCGGTGCGGTATTACAACGACTTCGTGAAGCCGCATAAGGTGTATCGCGCGCCCAGCGATCTGGAGCGGGAGGCGCTGATCGACCTGCGTGACCAGCTCAAGACATGGGATGGCGGGTTGGATGCCGAGGCGTTGCAGGGGCTGGTCTTTGCCGTGGGGCGTGACCGGTTCGATCCGCTGCGCGATTGGTTCACGGCACTTTACGAGGTGTTGCTGGGGGCCAGCCAAGGGCCGCGTTTTGGCGGGTTCATCGCGCTTTATGGCGTTGATGAAACCGTGGCCCTGATCGACCGTGCGCTGGCGGGTGATCTGACCTGAGGCATTGACGCAACGTCAGGACGGTCTAGCTGATAATTTGCGACATCGCGGAGGATCAGACATGCAGGCATTGGCACGAATGATGGTGGCGCTGGTCCTGGCGCTGATGTTGATCACAAATCCGGCCACAGCGCAGGATCGCGGAATAGAGGCGACGATCAGCCAGCAGCTTGAGGCGTTCAAGGCCGATGATTTCGGTGCCGCCTTCGGCTTTGCCAGCCCGACCATCAAGAACATCTTCCGCACCCCCGAAAATTTTGGCGCGATGGTCAAGCAGGGTTATCCGATGGTCTGGCGGCCCGGCGAGGTGACCTTTCTGGAACAACGCGAGATTGCGGGAAACATCTGGCAGAAAGTCCAGATCGTGGATGGCGGGGGCCGTGTGCATATCCTTGATTATCAGATGATCCAGACGCCTGAAGGCTGGCAGATCAATGGCGTGCAACTGCTGGAACAGCCCGACGTCGCGGCCTGAGGCGCGAGTCACCGTCACGGTGGTGTCGGCGGTTGTTAAGCCCTTGTTGATAGATCCCTGACCACCCGGACGCGATGCCGGGCCGTGGTGGAAAGGGAAGCCCATGAACAAAGCGATAACCGATGGCGTGGTCTTGATGCCGCCGCCGTTTGAGGCGGGTCTGGATGTCTGGTCCAGTCAGGATGGCACGCCCGGATCGGACACCTATCTGGCCGCCGTGAATGCGGGTTTCGTGCCTGCGGATCAGGATTTCGCAGGCTGTCTGGAAATGCAGAAAACCCAGACGGTGCAGCGTTTGCGTTTCATGGGGGAAACGCCGCTGTTGCCGGGCTGCTATTTGCGGATCACGGCGCGTATCAAGGCGATCAGTGGGGCGCTGCCGCAGGTACGCATCGCTGGCTGGGCGGGCGGTGCGGGGGGCGTCAACGTGGCCGGTGTGCCGCAGACGGGACCCGCTGTGCAACTGACCGCCTATGGCCGCGTGACCGAGGTCAGTGCCATCGTAGGGGCCGGCGCGCGCAACGGCGTCAATATGGTCTGGGGCGGGCAGGCGCTTTATGGTCATTTCGGGTTGGATCTGACCGGGCCGAATGGCGGGATCGTGCGGATCGACGATCTGGTGATCGAGGATATCACGAGCGTTTTTCATCGCGACATGATGAACTGGGTCGATGTGCGTGACCATGGCGCGGTCGGTGACGGGGTGGCGGATGATTTCGCGGCCTTTGTCGCGGCGGATCTGGCGGCAGCGGGGCGGCGGGTGCTGGTGTCCAAGGGCACCTACCGGATCGGGCAAAGCCTGACGATCAACAACCGCATCCAGTTCGAGGGCAGGCTGATCATGCCCGAGGATGCGATTCTGTCGCTGACCCGCGATTTCGACCTGCCCACGTATATCGATGCTTTCGGGAACGAGGTTGTGGCCTTTCGCAAGGCGTTTCAGGCGCTTCTGAACAATGTCGATCATGAATCGCTGGATCTGGGCGGGCGACGCATTCAGATCAGCGCCCCCATCAACATGGCGGCGGCCGTGCCCAACCGCACCCAGTTCGCGCAGCGCCGCCATATCCGCAACGGGCAGTTCTTTGTCGAGGAGAGTACGGCCTGGACCACGGATGTCTTCACCTCGCAGGCGACCTATGCGCTGAATGATCCCCTGCGCCTGACAGGTGTGGCGAATGTGGCGAATATCCCTGTTGGTGCCCTGATCGAAGGCAATGGCGTGGGTCGCGAAGTCTATGTCCGCGCGAGAGATGTCGGCGCGGGTGAGATCACACTGTCCTCACCGCTTTTCGATGCGGCGGGCACGCAGGTCTATACGTTCCGCAGGTTCAAGTATGTGCTGGATTTCAGCGGCTTTTCACAGCTTTCGCGGTTTGCGTTGTCGAATATCGAATTTCTGTGTGGCGGGCGTGCCAGTGGCGTGATGATCGCGCCCACGGGACTGACATTCCAGATGTATGACTGCTCGATCACCGGGCCGCGGGATCGGGGCCTGACGTCGATCGGGCAGGGCTGTCAGGGCATGCTGATCGACCGCTGCCATTTCCGGTCGAACGAAACGCCGATGCGGGCGCAGGACCGCGTCTCGATCGCGCTGAATGCCAATGGCAGCGACGTCAAGTTGCGCGACAACCGGATCACGCAGTTCCGGCATTTCGCCATCTTGGCCGGCTCAGCCAGCATCATCACGGGCAATCACTGGTTTCAGGGCGATGACGAGCCGGGCGGGGTGCGGACAGGCGGGCTGATCCTGACATCAAGCCATAACCGCGCGACGATCACGGGCAATTACATCGACAATTGCTTTATCGAGTGGACCAACGAACATGACCACGAACCGGCCTATAGCAGCGAGTTCTCGTTCAGCGCGCTGAGTGTGACGGGCAACATCTTTCAGGCCATCGATGTAGCGCCGTGGTTCCGTTTCTTTGTGGTCAAGCCGCATGGGGCGGGGCATTTCATCAGCGGTCTGACGATGACCGGAAATGTGTTCCGCGCGATCCGGGGTGATATTGACCGGGTCGAACATGTGGACACATCCTTTGCCGATCTTGATTACAGTCGGATGCGCAACATCCTTGTTTCGGGCAATCTGTATAATTCGGTGGTGCAGGGTATCCAGAACCCGGTGGCGGTCGAGCATGAGCAGAACACGGTCGCCGAGGTCTGGGCGGTCAGCGGCGCAGGGCCCTTGCCATTCGGAGGCCGTGCCCGACAGGTCGAGGCGGTGGTGATGCGCAGTCCGATCCGGAGCGCCAACACCGCGATCCGCTTTGACATGCCCTATGCCGTGGCCGAACAGGGGGCGGCGCGCGACAGGGTGCATCTGGGCTGGCCGGTTGCCGTCAGCGGCACGGTGGCGGTGACGATGCGGATCGACAGCGCCTAGAGCGTCACAGACCCAGATCGGCGGGCGTCATGATGAACGCCCGACCGAAACCGCCGTTCAGATAGGCTGTCTTGACGTCGAAGAGCGCGAAGGAAAAATCGGCAAACCCGATATAGAGTTTGGATTTGGGATGGTCGCGCAGCCAATGCGCGGCCATCGTGTCGTATCCCGGCTCGGCATGGCGCAGGAAGCGTGCCTGCACCTGAAGTGTCAGGCGCGGATGGGTCAGCGGGTCGCCGCGTGATCCCGGTTCGCCCACGAGCAGCGAGGCGGCGGCATGCGCCCTGAGCGCGCGGGTATGGTGCGACAGATCGGATATGAGCGTGACCGGCCCGCCCTGTGGCGTGGTGCCAAAGGCCACGCGGGTCACCATCGGTGCGCCACTGTCCGGGTCCACCACCCCCAGCGCGGCAAAACGCGCCTGATCCATCAAGCTGCGTGCAAGGGCGCGGGCCTCGTCATCGGTGGGACGGATCGGGCTGGGGGCATCGGTGCTCATGCGCGGGAAGTTATGGCGGGGTTGGCTGTTTCGCAAGCTGGTGGCCTGTCAAAAGCGCGACCACAGCCCCAGTTTCACGCCTTGATCGGACGACCCGTTCAGATCGCTGTAAAGGCCTAGTTCCAGATGCATGCCGTCGCGTATCTTGTAGGTCACCGATGGTGCCAGTCGCAGGAAGCTTGGTTCGGGAACGGTTCCTTCGGTGTGCAGCAAGTAAAGGCTGTCCTGCAGGTCGACCAGCCCTGTCTGCATCTGGATCATTAGGGTCCAATCCGATGCTGTTCCTGCAGCCGATTGCGGGGTCAGTCCCAGTGTCACATCCGCCTTGACGTCGATCTGGCGTGTTTCAAGGTCCACCTCCATCAATGTGTCGACGGCCAGCCAGCCTTGCCAGCGGGGGCGCGCGAGGCTGCGTCCCCATGACAGGCCCGGCCGCAGGACGCGGCGCCCCGCAATTTCACCCCAGCCCAGTTCCGCCGCGACAAGGCCGCCCATCGTCTGCCCGAAAGGGGCGCGCACAAAGGCAATGGCCTTGGTCTGCCCCGAGACGCTGCGTCCCGCGTCCAGCCCGATGGTGAGGCGCGGCAGCAGCCCGTATTCCACGAAAAGCGCGCTGTAGCTGTCGGCGCTGTCCCCGGCTTGCCAGCGGGTCAGGCTGGCAAAGCCGGTGCCGGCCTCGTGCGGCCATGCGCCTGCCTTCGCCTGACCTGCCAGAGCGAGTTCCACGCAAAGCAGAAGTGCCAGCAACCGGATCATCATGCGCCCCTCCGCCCGGCGAGAGTGGCCATTGAAAGGTAAATGGCGGGTTAACGCCGAGGAATTTGGGGCGATGGGGTGAAGCTGCTATACTGGAGATGCAGCGGGCCTGAGATGCAGTGGGCCTGGCGCGCTGCCGCGCAACAGCAACAGGAGCCATGATCATGCCGACCATCCAGACCCCTGCCAAGGGGCAGACTGTTCTGACCACGTTCGAGATGACGCCCGGGACCTGTCAGGATCTGCTGGACGCGCTGAACGAGGCCTATGGGGAGTTCATCTCGAAACAGCCGGGATTTATCGCGGCGGGGCTGCATGTAAATGATGCCCAGACCCGGATCGCCAACTATTCGCAGTGGCGCAGCCGTGAGGATTTCCAAGCCATGTTGCGCACCCCTGAAATGCGTGAACGCAACCGTCGGCTGGCTGCGCTGTGCAAGACATTCGAGCCGGTGCTTTACGACGTGGTGGCAACCTATTGAGGGATGACCCGCCCATCTGACATGGATCAAGGACCGCCAGAGTTGTGCGGTGTCAGATGATGGGATCAACCAAAGGAGGAACGTGCGAATGTATGACAATATTCTGGTGCCGATCTCGTTCGATGATGATCGTGATACCAATGGTGCCATCGCGGTGGCCCGCAAACTGGCCAATGACGGGGCCAAGATCACCCTGTTCCATGTGATGGAACAGATCCCCAGCTACGCGATTTCCTATATGCCCAACGATTACATCACGGAAAGCCGCCGTGCGATTCAAGCCGAACTGCACACGCTGGCGGACACTTTGCCGGGGGGACAAGCGGTTCTGGTCGAGGGACATTCAGGCCGGACCATCCTTGAATGGGCGGACAAGCACGCAGTCGATTGCATCGTCATCGCGTCGCATCGTCCGGGCATGCAGGACCTTCTGCTGGGTTCGACCGCCACGACCGTCGTGCGTCATGCCCGCTGTGCGGTGCATGTGATCCGGTGAGCGGCGTTGCCCTGTAACGGACAGGGCGATGGATATTTGGGGCAAGAAGAAACGGGGCCGGTTTGCATGAGGCGGCCCCCTGCGCCATTGTGTCAGGCGACACAAGTCAGAGGAGGAGAGACATCATGATCCGGATCATTCCACGCTTGACCGCCGTTCTGGTGGTGCTGGCCGGTGGGCCAGTGCTGGCCGAAGAACCGGGGGCGGTGAATATTCGTCCCGACGTGGCGACGGTGACAGTGCAAACCGAAGATGGCCCGGTCGAGATCGGTCGGATTCAGGACAAGGACCATGAGGTGACGGGCGAATGGGCGCGCACCTCGCGCGCTTGCCCGCCGTTTTGCATCCAGCCGATGAGTCCTGCTGACGGTGTCACCACCATCGGAGAGCTGGAACTTCTGGACATGCTGGTTGATCCCGAGGTGATGGTGATCGACAGCCGCACGCCCGACTGGTTCGCCGGGGGCAGTATCCCCGGTGCGGTGAACATTCCCTATGACCGGATGGTGGATCGATTGGCCGAATTGGGCTGCGAGCCGGATTTCGACGGCTGGGATTGCGAGGGTGCCCGCCGCGTGGCGCTGTTCTGCAACGGTTTGTGGTGCGGGCAGTCGCCTTCGGCCATCCGCGCCATGATCGCGGCGGGATATCCGGCGGATCGGATCAGCTATTATCGCGGCGGCATGCAAAGCTGGCGGGTTCTGGGGATGACCGTTACGGGGGAGTGACCCGCTAGAGCGTGTCGCGTGCATTCGCATTCAGGCGGTACGCTCTAGCTATTTGTTTACGCATGTTTTTTCGCGCAAAACCGGTTCCCACTTTTGCGCAACATGCTTTACCGCCGCCGTGGTCGTGCCTTGCCGCCGCGCATCCCGCCACGTCCGGCGGTAGAGCGGCCACTGCTGACACTTGACGCCTCGACTGCGGCCTCGATCGCGGATTGGCGGGCCAGCGGATCGTCGGCGATGGCCAGTTCGACCGCTTCCAGCCGTTTGACCTCATCCCGCAGGCGGGCGGCCTCCTCGAACTCAAGGTTTTCCGCGGCCTTGCGCATGTCGGTGCGCAGCCCGTCCAGCACGGCCTTGAGGTTGGCCCCTGCCAAGGGTTTGTCGATCTTGGCTGTGACGCGGTTCATGTCCACATCGCCCTTGTAGAGACCGGCCAGAATATCCTCGACGTTCTTTTTCACCGTCGTGGGGGTGATCCCGTGTTCGATATTATAGGCGATCTGCTTTTCGCGGCGGCGGTTGGTTTCGGCCAGCGCGCGTTCCATCGATCCGGTGATCCGGTCGGCATACATGATCACGCGGCCTTCCGCGTTACGCGCGGCGCGGCCAATGGTCTGGACCAATGAGGTCTCGGATCGCAGGAAGCCTTCCTTGTCTGCATCCAGAATGGCCACCAACCCACATTCGGGGATGTCCAGACCCTCGCGCAGCAGGTTGATCCCGATCAGCACGTCGAAGGCGCCAAGGCGCAGGTCGCGCAGAATTTCGATCCGTTCGATCGTGTCGATATCCGAGTGCATATAGCGCACGCGGATGCCCTGTTCGTGCATGTATTCGGTCAGGTCTTCGGCCATGCGTTTGGTCAGGGTGGTGCAAAGCGTGCGGTAGCCTGCGGCGGCAACCTTGCGCACCTCATCCAGCAGGTCATCAACCTGCATCCCGACCGGTCGGATTTCGACCATCGGGTCCAGAAGCCCTGTCGGTCGGATCACCTGTTCGGTAAACACGCCGCCGGTCTGCTCGATCTCCCATTTTGCGGGGGTGGCACTGACAAACACCGATTGCGGGCGCATCGCATCCCATTCCTCGAATTTCAGAGGGCGGTTGTCCATGCAGGACGGCAGGCGGAAGCCGTGTTCGGCCAGCGTGAACTTGCGCCGATAGTCACCCTTGTACATGCCACCGATCTGCGGGACGCTGACATGTGATTCATCGGCGAAAACAATCGCGTTGTCAGGGATGAATTCGAACAGTGTGGGGGGCGGCTCGCCGGGGGCGCGGCCTGTCAGATAGCGGGAATAGTTCTCGATCCCGTTGCAGACGCCTGTGGCCTCCAACATCTCGAGATCGAAATTGGTGCGCTGTTCCAGGCGCTGCGCTTCCAGCAGTTTGCCATCGTTGACCAACTGGTCCAGCCGCTGGCGCAGCTCTTTCTTGATGCCGATGATGGCCTGCTGCATCGTCGGCTTGGGGGTGACGTAGTGGGAATTCGCATAGATGCGGATCTGGTCGAAGCTGCCGGTTTTCTGCCCGGTCAATGGGTCGAATTCGGTGATGCTTTCCAGATCCTCGCCAAAGAACGACAACCTCCAGGCGCGATCCTCAAGGTGGGCGGGGAAGACTTCAAGGCTGTCGCCGCGCACGCGGAATGACCCGCGCTGAAATGCCTGATCGTTGCGCTTGTATTGCTGGGACACCAGATCGGCCATGACCGCACGCAGATCATAGCGCGCGCCGACCTTCAGGTCCTGTGTCATGGCGCCGTAGGTTTCGACCGATCCGATACCATAGATGCACGAAACCGAGGCCACGATGATCACATCGTCGCGTTCCAGCAGCGCGCGGGTGGCCGAGTGGCGCATCCGGTCGATCTGTTCATTGATCTGCGATTCCTTCTCGATATAGGTGTCGGAGCGCGCGACATAGGCTTCGGGCTGGTAGTAGTCATAATAGCTGACGAAATATTCGACGGCATTGTCGGGAAAGAAGCCTTTGAACTCGCCGTATAGCTGCGCCGCGAGCGTCTTGTTGGGGGCCAGAATGATGGCGGGGCGTTGGGTTTCCTCGATGATGCGGGCCATGGTGAAGGTCTTGCCGGTGCCTGTCGCACCCAGCAGCACCTGGTTATGCTCGCCCGCCAGAATCCCCGCTGTCAGCTCCGCAATCGCCGTGGGCTGATCGCCTGCCGCGGTGAACTCGGTCTTGAGCACGAAACGCTTGCCACCCTCAAGTTTGGGGCGGGCTTTCACATCGGGGGCGGGGGCGTGCAGGACCGGCTGGTTCATGGCAGAAGATTCCTTTTCAGAGCGCAGAGATTGACGCCTTTGCCGTCTGTTTCAACCCCTGTTGCCCGGCTTGATCCGGCAAGGGTCGTGCTCAGGCCCATGATTGTGATGAAAGGGAAGCCATATCAAAGGGGTGCTGATTTCGGTGACGGTGATGTGTCAAAAAAAATTGACAGTTTGTGCGAAAATTCTTGCCCGATAAGATGTATTTTTCTAACCTCTTAAGGGCATGCAGAAGACCCTGATTGCCGGTCCGGGCGCAAGACCCACCCCTCGCTCCCCGCGCGCGCATCGGCAATCAGGACTTGCGCGGCATCTGCCTAAAATTGCGCGGATCATGGCCTGTCGGGCTTGCCCCGCGCGCTGATTTGCCTGATATAGACAGCCAAAGCCGGAGGGATGCCATGCGTGCGCGTATCTACAAACCAGCCAAGACCGCCATGTCCTCGGG
>NCJR01000225.1 GCA_002282555.1 Rhodobacterales bacterium 34-62-10 | reverse complement strand
AAAATCTCGTCGTAAATCGGTAGCACGGCACCGCCGGGATATCCGAATACGACGTCCACACCCTGATCCTTGAGGGCCTGAACCACCATTCTCGCTCCGGTCATCTGACGTGTCATGTGCTTTGCTCCGTTGTCGACGTCATATACTCGCATAAAAAAGCCCCCGATTTTGTCGGGGGCGCATGGGGTACCTTTTGGGTGTCCGTTACCGGCCCATGCGCCATGTCCTTACGATGATCACTAGAGGTGTCATAGCCGGCGGGCTCCTTGCTGCGTGGCAGGACATTATGAGTGCTGCAGGGCAGCGTCAACCGTCATTTGGGTGAATTTAATGTCGCAGGGGCGATTATTTTTGTATCTTTATTACGTTTGGGGCCCTTGAAACGTCAGGAAAGGAATTACGGGCGACGCAATCCGGCCACATGCTGCGATCACGTGCTGCGATCCTGTGCGGATGCGGCGGGCAGGGTGGTTGTCATCTGCGCGGTGCAGCAAGGCAGGCCCGCGTGATCAGGCCCGCGTGATGAGGTCCGCGTGATCAGGACCGCGCCGGGACCGAACCGGGCAATGAGATATTGGCCACCTGTTCGGCAATCGGATCGGTCGAGAGCGGGTGCATCTGGGCGGAATAGTCAGCCGGATCACGCATCTTCTGCCATTGGCCGCGCACATAGAGTTCCAGCCCGGAAAACTTGGCCTTGTAGCCCATCTTGGGCGAGCCGGGGACCCAATAGCCCAGATAGACGTAAGGCAGCCCCGCCTCCTGCGCGATGCGGATATGATCAAGGATGATATAGGTGCCCAGACTGTCACCGGGGCGGTCCGGCTGGTAAAAGGAATAGACCATGCTGACCCCGTCATCCAGAACATCGGTCAGGCAGACGGCGGCCAGATCACGGCTGGCGGTGTCGTGATATTCGATCACGCGGGTGCGGATCGGCGTCTCCTCGATCATCGCGGCGAATTCGAACACATCCATATCGGCCATGCCGCCATCGGCATGGCGGCTGTCCAGATAGCGGCGGAACAGGTCATACTGATCCTCGGTCGCCCAAGGGCTGGTCGCGCGGCGTTCCAGCCGGCTGTTGCGGCGGATCGTGCGCTTCTGGCTGCGGGAGGGCATGAAATCCGCCACCTTGATCCGCGCCGACAGGCAGGCCGCGCAATCGGAACAGGACGGGCGATAGAGCACGTTCTGCGAGCGGCGGAATCCCTGTTTGGACAGGCTGTCATTCAGCCGCTCGGCCCCTTCGCCCTGCAAGGCGGTGAACAGTTTTCGCTCCATGCGCCCATCAAGATAGGGGCATTGCTGCGGGGCCGTCACATAGAATTGCGGCGCAATGGGCAGGGTATGGCGCATGATGTCCCTTGAGCGGTTCTGGATGGACGATAGCAACGAAGTTTCCATCCGCCAAGAGTTGAATAAAAACCGCGTTAATGTGGCGCGCGTGGCCTGGGGCCGCGCGCCGCATTCCGCTCCCCGGGACGGGGCTGGCCAAGGGTCAGAACGCCGCCGCGCGGTTCAGTGCGACCGTGCCCAGCACATGATCGGTCAGGCCCTGCTTGCGCGCCGTGGTCAGCATCAGCACGATCGAGATCAGCTGCAACAGCGGCATCGCGAAGGACACCGACAGACCCAGCGTATGCATCACGGCCAGACCCAGCCCAAAGCGTTCGCCATTGCTGGCCCGGAATTCGATCGCCATCAGGCGCATCCCCCATGTGGCGGAACGGTTGGTGATGGTGATGACACGATAGACAAAACCCACCATCAGCATCAGCAGAGGAAAGAAGAACAGCCCCGTAAAGGCGGTGAACGGCACGATCAGCAGGCTGATCAGCGCGATCAGCACGGTGTCGGCCAGCCACGCGACCAGCCGTTTCATCGGCACATCGGCATAGAACTCGGATTGCATCTCGGGGTCGGGCAGGTGGGATGTAAAGGTGCTCATCGCTCTCTCATGCTGGAAACGGGGTTGGGGGGCAGGGATGCCACGGGTATAACGCCGTGGCATCCGATCCGGTTGCGTTCACACCTCGGCGCGGGTGGATGTGTCATCCGCGTCGCCTGCGCGCGGGGCACTGGCGGCACGGGCGCGGTCGGCCATGAAGTCGTCGAACTCGGCCTTGTCCTTGGCCTCGCGCAGGCGCTGCAGAAAGGCTTCAAAGCTCAGTTGCTCCTCTTCCAGACGGCGCAGGGTCTCGGACTTGTAGTTGTCAAAGGCCGAGTTGCCCGAGGATTGCATCACCGAGAACCCATGACGGGTCATCGCACGGTTGCGGCAGGATTTGGTGAACATGCGTTTGCTCCAGATCATATAGCCCAGAAGGGCAAGGCCGACAGGCCAGACAAAGATGAAGCCAAGGATGATCAGGGCGATCCAGGCACCTTTGCCTTTGCGATCAAGCCATGCCTCGGCACGCGACAGCCAGCCCATCGGCTGGAGGGTTTGGGTGGCATAGGGCATCGTGGTATTCATGCGGGACACTCCGTTCTCTGGGTTGATGTTTTACCGGTCAATGTAAATCGTATTCACATCACCAAGATCGGAATGACAGCCCCCACTTGCAAGGGTCTATGTAAAAGAAATTTACATTAGATGAATCAGGCGACGAATGCGGCCAGTTGCGCCCCCGTCACCCGGTGCAGATCGGTGGGCGCGATCGGAAAGATGTGATGCGGTGTCCCTGCGGCGGCCCAGATCACGTCAAACTCCATCAATCGCGGGTCCAGATAGGCGCGGATGGGGGACAGATGCCCCACCGGGGCCACACCACCGATGGCAAAGCCGGTCTGCGCCCGGATCAGCGCGGCATCGGCCTTGCCCAGCGGCTCGCCCGCCACGGCGCTGGCGCGGGCCGTATCCACCTGATGGCCGCCTGCGGTCAGGAACAGCAGGGCGCGGCCGCTGTCCAGCCCGGCAAAGATGATGGATTTGGCGATCTGATCAATCTCGCATCCGGCAACGGCGGCGGCCTGTGCTGCGGTGCGCGCCTCGCCCAGTTCGTGAATCTCGGCACGCAGCCCTGCCTCCTCCAGCGCGCGGCGCACGCGGGCCATGCTCTTGCTCATCCCGGTATCTCCGTCTCATCGGTCTTTTGCGCCACTATTCCAGCGCCTTGGCCCATTGACCAGCCCCGCGCCATAGGATCAAGCTGCGCGCATGTCGATTGCACGCCGAATGACCCGCTATCCCCATCCGTTCGACCCCGACCGTGGGGCCGAGGCCCGCGCCGCGCTGCCTGCGGCAGAGGGCGACCTTGCCCGCCTGATCGCGGGGACGGGCGGATGCAGCCCCTATCTGAAATCCCTGATCGAGCGTGAGGCGGATTGGATCATGCCCGCGCTGGATGACCCCGAGGGTGCGCTGAAGGCGCTGCATCACGATCTGGCGCAGGTCGCCCCCGATGCACTGGCCAGCGCGCTGCGTCAGGGCAAACGCCGCGTGGCCCTGCTGACGGCACTGGCCGATCTTTCGGGGGCGTGGTCATTGGAGGATGTCACCGGCGCGCTGACGCGTTTTGCCGATCTTGCCTGCCAGCTTGCGCTGCGCGCCGCGATCGGGGCCGAGATCAGGCGCGGCAAGCTGCCCGGCGCTGTCGAGGATGACGCCGAGACCGGCGGCGGCATGGTGGCGCTGGCCATGGGCAAGATGGGCGCCTATGAGCTGAACTATTCCTCGGATATCGACCTGATCTGCCTGTTCGATGAGACGCGCTTCACCCGCGATGACTATCACGAGGCCCGCGCCAGCCTGATCCGCGCCACGCGCAAGATGGCCGCGATGCTGAACGACGCCACCGCCGAAGGCTATGTGTTTCGCACCGACCTGCGCCTGCGTCCCGATCCCGCCGTCACCCCTGTCTGCATGGCGATGGAGGCGGCGGAACGCTATTACGAA
>NCJR01000224.1 GCA_002282555.1 Rhodobacterales bacterium 34-62-10 | reverse complement strand
AGGGGATGACGCAGATGATGCAGCCCAGACGCAGGTCGGGCTGGTCAGTTGCGATGCCTCGGGGACGTTGCTGTTGCGGCGTCCGCTGGAGGGGTTCGCCATGCCGCGGTTCGGGGCGGCCTGTCCGCGCTGGCCGCTGTTCGCCGCGCTCAGCCGCCCGATGACGCCGATTCGCCAAACCCTGCGGCAAAGCGGCAGGCACGGGCGATTGTTCCGCGCCTATGCCATTGCGCAGCCGGTGGGACAGCCGGATTACAATGCAGAACCACTGTTCACAGCGCATATGATGATCCTGCCGCTGACGCGCGATGCGGGTGCTGCGGCCGCGGCAAAGGGGGCGGATGTCGCGCGTGAAGTTGGTGTCAGTTGCCGGATCTGCCCCGCTGCGGCCTGTGACGGGCGGCGCGAGCCGTCCATCCTGACAGATGGGTTTTGACACATGCGCGTGCAGGGACGATAGTCGGCGCAGGTCTGTGGTTTCGGGGGCACGCGACGCTCTGATCCAGCACGGCCGGTCCGCTACGTTCCAGGGGAGGGGAAAGTGGCATGGCGAAACATGTTCTGATCATCGAGGATGAGCCCAATATCATCGAGGCCATCAGCTTTATCCTGTCTCGTGACGGGTGGCAGGTCGACACCCATTCCAACGGGCATGACGCGGTGGCCGTGGTCCGCGCCCGCGCGCCCGATCTGGTGATCCTTGACGTGATGCTGCCGGGGCGCAGCGGCTATGACATCCTGACCGATCTGCGCGCCAACCCCGAGACGCAGGACCTTCCGATCCTGATGTTGACGGCGCGGGGACAGGCGCGGGATCGCGAGATGGCCGAGAAAGCCGGGGCCAGCCGGTTCATGACCAAGCCTTTTTCCAATGCCGATGTGATCGAGGCGCTGAATGCGCTGGTGGCGCCATGAGAGAGCGCGCAACACCGCTGTTTCTGGAGCGGCGCAGTTACCGTCAGCGCCGTCTGATGGATGCGGCGCGGTTGTTGCCCTTGCTGGGCGTGCTGCTGTGGTTGATCCCGCTGCTGTGGCCGCAGCGCGACCCCGCGGGCGAGGTGGCGGCGGTGTCGACCTCCAGCGCGATCCTTTATATCTTTGGCGTCTGGGTGCTTCTGGCACTGATTGCGCTTTTCGTGTCGCTGATGCTGGACAGCAAGGCCGAAACCGCGGACGACGGTAACGTCTAGGGTCCCGGCATGGCAACGCTCAACATCCTGATTGCGGTCTGCCTGGCTTATGTGGCGCTATTGTTCGCAGTGGCGTTCATGGCAGAGCGGGCGGCGTTGAAAGGGCGCGGCAACTGGCTGCGCTCGCCTTGGATATACACGCTGTCATTGTCGATCTACTGCACCGCCTGGACCTTTTACGGCGCGGTTGGGTATGCGGCGCGGTCAGGGCTGGAATTCGTGACGATCTACCTTGGCCCGACGCTTGTCATGGTGGGCTGGTGGTGGGCGCTGCGCAAGATGGTGCGGATCGGGCGCACGCAGCGCATCACCTCGGTCGCTGATCTGATCTCGTCGCGCTATGGCAAGTCGGGGCTGCTGGCGGTCTGCGTGACACTTCTGGCACTGGTTGGCATTACGCCTTATATTTCACTGCAATTGCAATCTGTTACGCTGTCTTTTTCAAGCTTTGCGGTCAGTGATCCCGTGGGGGCGTCACTGATCGCGGATCAGGATACGGCGTTATGGGTCGCGGTCGGCCTTGCGCTGTTCACGATCCTGTTCGGCACCCGCAATCTGGATGCGAATGAGCGGCATCACGGTGTGGTCATGGCCATTGCGGTCGAAGCCGTGGTCAAGCTGTTTGCTCTGATCGCCGTCGGCGTGTTTGTGGTCTGGGGATTGGCCGGCGGCATCAGTCCGATGCTCGAGCGGATCGACGCCTCGGATATCGGGCAATGGCAGATGGATGGTGGCCGCTGGGTCGGGCTGACCTTTCTGTCGGCGGCGGCCTTTCTGACCCTGCCGCGCATGTTTCAGGTGCTGGTGGTCGAGAACGAGGACGAGCGGCACCTGCGCACGGCGGCTTGGGCCTTTCCGACCTATCTGATGCTGATGAGCCTGTTCGTCGTACCCATCGCGGTGATCGGGCTGGAGTTGTTGCCCGCGGGGTCGAACCCTGATCAGTTCGTGCTGACCGTGCCGCTGTCACAGGGGCAAGAGGGGCTGGCGATGCTGGCCTTTCTGGGCGGCTTCTCCTCGGCGACGTCGATGGTGATCGTGGCGGCCATTGCCCTGTCCACGATGGTGTCGAACCATATCGTCATGCCGATTTTCCTGCGCCTGACCCAAGGCGGGGTCAACGGGCCATCGGATGTGCGTCACGTGGTGATTCTGGCGCGGCGCCTGTCGATCGGTGTCGTGCTTGCGCTGGGCTATCTCTATTACAAGATCTCCGGCGGCGGCTCGGCTTTGGCGGCCATCGGGCTGGTCTCTTTTGCGGGGCTGGCACAATTGCTGCCTGCGATGATGGGGGGCATTTTCTGGCGCGGGGCCACGCGCAACGGAGCCTTCGCCGGGCTGGTCACGGGCTTTGCAATCTGGGCGTGGTGCCTGTTGTTGCCGGGCTTCGGCGGGGGCGTGCTGCCCGCCTCGGTCATGGCGGATGGGCCATGGGGGATTGGCTGGCTGCGGCCCCATGCCCTATTCGGGATCGAGGGGATGGATCCCCTGTTGCATGCGGGGATGTGGTCGCTGCTGCTGAATGCGGTGGTGTTCGTGATCGTCTCGCTGCTGAGCTTCCCGTCGCCATTGGAGCGGTTGCAGGGGGCGCAATTCGTCAATATTTTCGATCACTCGGACAATCCGCAAAGCTGGTCGGGCGGGATTGCCCAGTCCGAGGATCTGATGATCATGGCGCAGCGTATCCTTGGCCCCGAAATGGTGCAGGGTTTCTTTCAGGCCGAGGCCGCGCGGCAGGGATTGGCGGGATATCTGCCGGAACCCACACCTGATTTTCTGGCGCGGCTGGAACGGGAATTGTCGGGTGCCGTGGGCGGGGCCACGGCGCATGCGATGGTGGCGCAGATCATGGGGGCGGCCACCGTCTCGGTCGAGGATCTGCTGGCCGTGGCCGATGAGACCGCGCAGATGATGGAATATTCCAGCCAGCTTGAGGCGAAATCGAACGAGTTGACCCGCACCGCGCGGCAGTTGCGCGCCGCCAATGACAAGCTGACCCAATTGTCGGTGCAAAAGGACGCGTTCCTGAGCCAGATCAGCCATGAGTTGCGCACCCCCATGACCTCGATCCGCGCGTTTTCCGAGATTTTGCGCGATGCCGAGGGGTTGGAGCCGAAGGATCTGACCCGCTATGCCACGATCATCCATGCCGAGGCGATCCGCCTGACGCGGCTTCTGGACGATCTGCTGGACCTGAGCGTGCTGGAGAACGGACAGGTCAATCTGAACATCCGCGATGGGCTGCTGTCCGATGTGATCAGCCACGCGATTGCGGCATCGGGGTCGGACATGCACACGATGCGGGTGCGGCGCACCGGACCTGCCGCCGAGGTCATGCTGACCACCGATCACGACCGGCTGGCGCAGGTATTCATCAACCTGATCGCCAATGCGCAGAAATACTGCGATGCGGATCGTCCCGAACTGACCATTGATGTCAGTCGCAGGGGCGGGCGGGTGATCGGAACCCGCCGGATCGCGCTGCTGCCCAGTAAGCCCCGCGGTATTCACCCAATACCCTGTGGTCCGACCCTGATGGGGTTGGGCTGTTGCGAGGAGTGAGGTCTCGAAATGAATACACAGTTGGCCGCCGCGCGCGGCGCCGACCAGTACCAGCGGATCCTTCCGGCGGTGATCCTGATAGCGCTGCTGCTGGCGACCTACGCCACCTTCTCCGGTGGAACCCTGCGCCATTTGCTCGTGCGCGTGCAGACCGAACATTGGGCGCAG
>NCJR01000223.1 GCA_002282555.1 Rhodobacterales bacterium 34-62-10 | reverse complement strand
GATGGCGAGGAAGAGGCGCGCCTCTCCGCGCAGGGCGTGCTTCTGGGCTGGCCCGGTTCCTATGGGCTGGTCTGCGACATCGGCGGCGCCTCGATGGAACTGGCCGAGATCGCGGGCGGCCATGTCGGTCGCCGCGTCACCTCGCCGCTGGGCCCGCTCAAGCTGCGCTCGGTGCCCGGTGGCAAGAAAGGGCGCAAGGCGCATATCAAAGCCGTGCTCGAAGATCTGGCCGCGACAATGGGGCCACAGAAGAACCGCCTCTTCCTTGTCGGCGGCTCGTGGCGGGCCATTGCCCGGATCGACATGGAACGGCGCGGCTATCCTTTGCATGTGCTGCATGAATACCGGATGAGCGCGAAATCCATCAGCGCCACGATCGACTATATCGAGGCCAGCGATCCGGTCGAATTGCGCAACCGCTGCGGTGTATCGGCTGCCCGGATGGACCTTGTGCCGCTGGCCTGCGAAGTGCTCAAGGCGGTGGTCAAGACCTTCCAGCCGCGCGACATCGCCGTGTCCAGCTATGGCATCCGCGAGGGGATGCTCTACGAGCAGATGCCCCAATCCCTGCGCGACCGCGATCCGCTGATCGAATCCTGCTACTTTGCCGAGGCCAAGGATGCGCGCATCCCCGGCTTCGGCAAGCAGCTCTACGAATTCATCCTGCCCCTGTTCAAATCCGCGCCCCTCGAACGCAAGCGCCTGATCCAGGCCGCCTGCCTGCTGCATGACGTGAGTTGGCGCGCCCATCCCGATTACCGCGCCGAGGTCTGTTTCGACAATGCGACCCGCGCCAATCTGGGTGGGCTGAAACATTCCGAACGGGTCTTTCTGGGGCTGGCGCTGCTGCACCGCTATTCCAACAAGCGCGAAGGCACCCGGTTCGAACCGATGTTCAAACTGCTGGACGAGGCCGCGATCCATCAGGCCGAGGTTCTGGGCAAGGCGATGCGCTTTGGCGCGATGCTCTGGCTGCAAAAGAACGCCCCCATGGGCGCAATGCGCTGGTTTCCCAAGAAAAAACTGCTTGAACTGCACCTGACCGAGGCGGCAAGCCCGCTCTTCGGCGAAGTGGCCCAGGCGCGGTTCCAATCCTTGGCAGCCTCCTTGGGGGCGCAAACGGATGTGCGGATCAAGGGCTGACCGGGCAGCACCCCGTCAGATGTCGATCTCGCCCTCTTGCGGTGGTGCCAAGGGTCCGGCATCGGGCT
This sequence comes from Rhodobacterales bacterium 34-62-10, assembly GCA_002282555.1. Classification (GTDB taxonomy): domain Bacteria; phylum Pseudomonadota; class Alphaproteobacteria; order Rhodobacterales; family Rhodobacteraceae; genus Seohaeicola. The sequence goes on along the minus strand of NCJR01000223.1, from coordinate 2,719 downwards.
TGCGCCGGATGATGATATCGCCGTTGGGCAGCAGTTCAGGCGCCTCATAGACCGAGATGTCGTCAATCCGTCCCAGCAACTCCGACATGGCCGGCCCCATTTCGCGCAGAAAATCCTGCATCGCGGGGCCCATCGTCGCCAGCATGTCACCCAGATCACGCAGCGCAGGCTCCATCTCGCGGCGCATCCCGTCCAGAAACATCCGCGCACCCCGCTCCATCAGGCTCAGCCCCTCATCGGCGCTGCGCCCCTCTTCGGTCGGCAGGTCCGGCGCGGCATCGTCCTGCGCCTGCAGCGGGGTCACCGCCAACATCAGCGCCAAGATTGTGGCCATGGGAATGCTCTGTCTCATCCCACCAATATAGGGCAAAATCGCCCTTCTGATAAGTCACAGATCAATATCCAGCGTCACCGGATAATGATCCGAGGCATCGATCAGCGCATCGCGCAACTCGGGCATCTGCCAGCAGGCAGGATCGTTGAACGGATGCCAGATCCGCCAGCGCGGATGGCGGGCCATCAGATCGGGCGAAATCATGATGTAATCCAGCAGTGCTTCCAGATAGCGGTTCTCATGCTGGATATAGAACCGCGCCGATGTGGGGCTGGCCATTCCGGGACGCAGCCGCACCGCCTCGCGCGCATGCGGATCGAATAGCCCTGCCGGTCCGACAGGCCCCATCACCACCTCGACCGAGGACCGCCCGAACAGATCCTCGTATTCATCCAGCCCCGGACCGTCATTCAGATCCCCCAGCAGGATCAGGCTCTCGCCCTGCTCCAGATGTCGCACCACCCGGCGCCGCAGCCACACGGCCTGTGCCTGCTGCTTGCGCCGGTTGGCAATCGCCAGCCGCATGACCGCGTCACGGCCACGGGCACCATGGGGCGCCTTCGATTTCAGATGTGCCCCGATCATCCGCACCACATCCCCACCTGCGGTGATCAGTTCCAGTTCAAGCGGCGGCTTGGAAAAGCTGACCAGATCTTCGGTGGCATCCAGATCCAGATCGATCCGCAACACGCCGTCAAAACGCGGGTCGGTGTCCGATCCCTTCTTTCCCGTCGCCTCGCCCAGCGGGTCGTGGCGTGGCGTCATCACGAAAGGATCGAACATCAGGGCAATCTCTTGCTGCGTGTCATTCGGAAAACCGATGACCGTCTGCTTCACCCGCAGATCAAAGGCACGCGCAAAACCTTCAAGCGCCGTCACGGTCGAGCGTCGCCCATTGTGGTCCGGCGCCTCGATCACCAGAACGGCATCCGCGTTCAAGGCGGTAAAGACAATGCCCAACGCTTCAAGCTGCCGCGCCCGGGTGATCCCCTGTCGTCCCGATTCCTCATCATCGACCAGTGGCACCCCCGCATCGTCGAACAGCGAATTGAACCATTCGACGTTATATGTGGCGATCCGCATCAGCCACGCGCCGCCTCGATCTCGGCCCAGGCCCGGTTGATATCCGCCATGCGCCGTTCAGCCATCTGCACGGCCTCTTCGGGCAAACCGCGCGCCATCATCGCATCGGGATGGGTCTCGCGCACCAATTGCTTCCACGCCGCGCGGATCTGATCCATCGGCAGATCCGGGCTGACGCCAAGGATGTCATAGGGATCACCCGCCGCATTCGGCACGAAACGACTGCGCAGACTGCGGAACCGCACCTCAGGCAGCCCGAAAGCCTCGGCAACCTCGGCCAGAAAATCATTCTCGGAAGGGTGATACCGCCCGTCCGCAATGGCGATATGGAACAACCCCTCCATCACATCGCACAGGGTCTCGCTGCCCTCTCCGAACATGGTGCGGATCTTGGCAGCATAGGCGCGATACCCCGCAATATCCTGCCGCGCCAGATTGAACACCCGCGCTGCGTCGGCCTCATCCTCTGGCGCGATATGGAACACCTCGCGAAAGGCCGCCACCTCGTCCCGGGTCACCTGACCATCGGCCTTGGCCATCTTGGCACCCAAGGCGATAACCGCAATGGTAAAGGCCACCGACCGTTCCGGCGGGGCGCTCAGCCGATCAAAGACCGCACTGAACCCCTCGCCCGAGGTCAGCGCGCCCAAAGCGTCCATGATGCGGGTCCAGATCGACATGCGACGCACCCTATCGCGTCCCGGTTCTGCTGTCAGCGCCGAACGCAGCCAAAATCACAGGATTTTCTGCATTAGCACAAGATCCATCCAGCGCCCGAATTTGTATCCCACCTCGGGCAGGCGCGCGATCTCGGCAAAACCGATGGCCCGGTGAAACGCGACACCGGCCGGATTTTCCGCACTGACCCCGGCCCAAAGGGAATGCACTCCGCCCGCCCGCGCATGATCCTCCAGCCCGGCCATCAGCGCACGCCCGACCCCGCGCCCCCGCGCGGCCGACGCCAGAATGATCGAATGTTCCATCGTGCGCGCATAGCCCGGCCCGTTGCGAAACTGGAAATAGGTCGCAAACCCCAGCACAGCGCCCGCATCCTCGGCCACAAGGAACAGCCTGCCCTCAGCCGCACGAGCCGCAAAATCGCCAGCCAACCCCTCCGGCGTCTTTTCCTGCGTGGTAAAGGTCGCGGCAGTCTCGCGGATCACCGGGTTCCAGATCGCCGCCACATCACTGGCGTCACGCGCCTCGGCCGGACGCAGGATCACGACAGCACCCGCAACCCATGAGGGGTCTCGATCTCGGCCCGCAGTGCCATCGTCGATCCCGCTTCGATCTGCAGCCGTG
>NCJR01000222.1:4025-7255 GCA_002282555.1 Rhodobacterales bacterium 34-62-10 | reverse complement strand
TCTGGAATGGGCGCAGTGGTTGGAGCAGGTCTTCACCGGCAAGGATTTCGGCCTGACCATCGTCAGCCATACCGAGCCGATGGATATCGGGATCTATGCGAACCCCGAATATTACTTCCAGTATGACAACGCCGATTTCCAAAAGATCATGACCGACCTGACCGCCGCCACCGATCCGGCCGCACGCTCGGCCCTGCTCAAGCAGGCGCAGGAGAAAATCTCGGCGGATTATGTCAACGGCTACCTGTTCCAACTGGCAGCACTCAGCGTGGCCAATGCCAAGGTCGTCGGGCTGTGGGAGAACGCGCCGACGCAGGCGACCGATCTGACAGCCGTTTATTGGGAAGACTGAACCCGGTCGCACCGGAAAACCCCGCGCGCCTGTGGTGCGTGGGGAAGCCTCCGGCGGGGATATTTCGGGCAAAAAGAAGCAAGGGGCGCGCGCCACGGTCTGACCGGGCGGGGGCGGGCGGGATACGGGGCGAATGCTGCGCTATGTGCTGAAACGGCTGGTGTCGCTGGTGATTTCGCTGGCCGTGGCAAGCCTTGTGATCTTTGTCGCGATCGAGGTCGTGCCGGGTGATCCGGCCGCCTATATGCTGGGCATGAACGCCCAACCCGATACGCTGGCGGCATTGCGCGAGCAGTTGGGGCTGAACGGCACGTTGGCCGAGCGGTATCTGTCATGGGTCGGCGGGATGCTGACCGGGGATTTCGGCACCTCCTATACCTATCGCACGCCCGTGGCCGAGATGATCGGCGAGCGGCTCTGGATCAGCCTGCCGCTGGCGCTTTATGCCCTGACGCTTAGCACGCTGATCGCGTTTCCGGCGGGTGTCTGGGCGGCATCACGGCGCGGGTCGGCGGTGGATATGGGCGTGATGGGCGTCACCCAACTGGGTGTGGCGATCCCGAATTTCTGGTTCGCCATGCTGATGGTGCTGGTCTTTGCCATCAACCTGCGCTGGTTTTCGGCCGGTGGCTTTGCCGGATGGGAGCAGGGGGTCTGGGCGGCGATGAAAAGCCTGACCCTGCCTGCGATTGCGTTGGCGCTGCCGCAGGCCAGCATCCTGACGCGGGTGATGCGCTCCAGCCTTCTGGACACGCTGTCCGAGGATTTCATCCGCACGGCGCGCGCCAAGGGTTTGACACGCAGGCAGGTTCTGTGGCGCCATGCGCTGCGCAATGCGATGATCCCGGTGCTGACCATCATCGGGATGCAGTTTTCCTTCCTCATGGCGGGCGCGATCATCATCGAGAATGTGTTCTTCCTGCCGGGGCTGGGGCGGCTGGTGTTTCAGGCGATTTCTGCCCGCGATCTGATCGTGGTGGAATCCGTGGTGATGCTGCTGGTCTTCGCCGTGATCGTGGTGAATTTCGCGGTGGATGTGGCCTATGCCGCTGTCGATCCCCGTCTGCGGGGGCGGCGATGATGCGCGCCGCACTGACCAACCGCGCGCTGGTGATCGGGCTGGTGCTGTCGCTGATCTTTGTCGGCGCGGCGCTGCTCAGTTTCATCTGGGTGCCGCAGGATGTGGGCGCGATGGACATCCCCAACAAGATGAAGCCCCCTTCGGCGGCGCATCCTTTGGGCACGGATCATTTCGGGCGCGACATCCTGTCGATGATCATGGTGGGCGCGCGCACCTCCATCGCGGTGGCGGTTGTGGCCGTGGTGATCGGCATGGGGCTGGGCGTGCCCTTGGGTCTGGCCGCAGCCGCGCGGCGGGGCGGGCTGCTGGACGAGGTGATCATGCGCGGCAATGATTTGATCTTCGCTTTCCCGTCCCTGCTGATTGCCATCATGATCACCGCCGTCTTCGGGCCATCAGCCCTGAACGCGATCATCGCCATCGGCATCTTCAACATCCCCGTCTTTGCCCGCCTAACGCGCGGCGCAGCACTCAGCCTGTGGACACGCGACTATGTGCTGGCCGCGCGCGTGGCGGGCAAGGGGGCCGTGCGGATCAGCGCCGAACATATCCTGCCCAATGTCACCAACCTGCTGATCGTGCAGGGGACGATCCAGTTCAGCCTTGGCATTCTGGCCGAGGCGGCGCTGTCCTATGTCGGCCTTGGCGCGCAGCCCCCGATCCCCAGCTGGGGGCGGATGCTGGCCGACAGCCAAACCATGATCTCCATCGCGTCGCATATGGCGATCTTTCCGGGCATGGCGATCCTGCTGACAGTGCTGGGGCTGAACCTGATGGGCGACGGGTTGCGCGATCTGTTCGATCCCCGGATCAGAAGGGATCGGCGATGACCCTGCTGCACATCGAAGGGCTGCATCTGGCCATTCACGACTATCCCATCCTGCATGACGTGTCGCTGACCGTGGCACCTGGGCAGATCGTGGGCGTGATCGGGGAAAGCGGATCGGGCAAATCCATGACCGCGATGGCGGTGATGCAACTGCTGCCCGAAGGCGCGCGCGCGACGGGGCGGGTAATCCTTGACGGGCAGGACGTGCTGCACCTGTCCGAGGATGATCTTTGCGGCATGCGGGGCCGCGTCATGGGCATGGTGTTTCAGGAACCGATGACGGCGCTGAACCCGATCCAGACCATCGGTGATCAGGTGGCCGAGACGATCCTTGTGCATGAGAAGGTCACCAAGGCCGAAGCGCGGGACCGCGCGCGGCAGGCCCTTGCCCGTGTTGAGCTGCCCGAAGACCGCTTCCCCCTGTCCCGCTATCCGCATGAGCTGTCCGGTGGACAGCGCCAGCGCGTGGTCATCGCCATGGCCATCGCCTTGCGCCCGAAACTGCTGATCGCGGATGAACCGACGACGGCACTTGATGTCACGACACAGGCGCAGATCCTCAAGCTGCTGAAACGGCTGGTGCAGGAGGATGGGATGGGCCTTCTCATGATCAGCCACGATCTGGCTGTGGTGGCCGATATGGCCGATCATCTGGTCATCATGCGCCATGGCCGGGTGGTCGAGGCTGGACCATCCCCCGATCTGTTCCACCGGATGCAGCACCCCTATTCCCGCGCGCTGCTGGCCGCATCGACCCATCAACCCGACCGCGCCGCACTGCCCCAAGACACCCCGCTGCTCCAAGTTAAGGGCGTGATCCGCGACTATGCCACGGCGCGCAAAGGGTTCTGGGGCAAGCCGGGCACATTCCGCGCGGTGGATGATGTCAGCTTCCAGATCAGGCGCGGGGAATCGCTGGGGCTGGTGGGGGAATCCGGCTGCGGCAAATCCACCCTGACCCGCGCCAT
>NCJR01000222.1:0-3947 GCA_002282555.1 Rhodobacterales bacterium 34-62-10 | reverse complement strand
TCCTGCTGGACGGCCAGCCCGTCTTTACCGGCCATAAACCCAACCGCGCCGTGCGCCGCCGGATGCAGGTGGTGTTCCAAGACCCCTATGGCAGCTTCAACCCACGCCACCGTGTGGATAGGCTGGTGAGCGAGCCGTTCCATCTGCTGGATACGCCCCCACAAGGTGCCGCGCGAGATAATGCCATCGCCGAGGCGTTGGAAAGCGTGGGCCTGACGGCGGATGATCGGCACAAATATATCCACGAATTCTCTGGCGGACAGCGCCAGCGCATCGCCATTGCCCGCGCCCTGATCATCAAGCCTGACCTCATCATTCTGGACGAGGCGGTCTCGGCGCTGGATGTGTCGATCCGGGCGCAGATCCTTGATCTGCTGGCCGATCTGGGGGATCGCCTTGGCCTGACCTATCTGTTCATCAGCCATGATCTGTCAGTCGTGCGCCAAGTGACCGACCGCGTTCTGGTCATGCAAGCGGGCAAGATCGTCGAACAGGGCGACACCGCCGCTGTGTTTGAGGGCCCGCAACACCCCTATACCCGGCAGCTTCTGGCGGCCACGCCGCGCCTGCCGGATTTTGAGAATACCTGAGGAGGAACAAGCGAATGAGCGATGATCTGGGACTGTGGTTCGACCCGTCCAAATGCCTGATCGACGGGGCATGGGTGGCCCCCTTGGGCGGGCAATACCTGCCCTTGGAAAACCCATCGACCGGCGAAGTGATCGGCCAGATCGCGCGCGGCGGGGCGGCGGATATCGACGCCGCCGTAGCCGCAGCCGAGGCCGCGCGCCACGGACCTTGGGGGCGGATGAGTGCGGCCGAGCGTGGCCGCATCCTGATGACGCTGGGCCGCATGGTGCTGGAGCGGGTCGATGATCTGGCAAGGATCGAGGCGCTGGATGTCGGCAAACCCCTGAAACAGGCGCGCGCCGATGCCGTGGCCTTGGCCCGGTATATGGAGTTTTATGGCGGGGCCGCCGACAAGCTGCATGGCGAGACGATCCCCTATCTGGATGGCTATACCGTCTATACGCTGCGCGAACCGCATGGGGTGACGGGCCATATCGTGCCGTGGAATTACCCGATGCAGATCATCGGGCGCTCTGTCGGCGCGGCACTTGCCACCGGCAATGCCTGCGTGCTGAAACCGGCCGAGGATGCCTGCCTGACCGCGCTGGCCTTCGCGGATATGGCCAAGGCCGCAGGCCTGCCCGACGGCGCGCTGAACGTGGTCCCCGGTCTGGGGAGTGAGGCGGGCGCGGCGCTGACCGCCCATCCCGGCGTGCATCACATCAGCTTCACCGGGTCGGTCGGCACCGGCGTGATGGTGCAGGAGGCGGCGGCGAAAAACGTGATCCCCGTCACGCTGGAACTGGGCGGCAAATCCCCGCAGGTCGTGTTCGAGGATGCCGATATCCCCGCCGCCCTGCCGTTTCTGGTCAATGCGGGTATCCAGAACGCAGGCCAGACCTGCTCTGCCTCCTCCCGCATCCTTGTGCAACGCAGCGTCTATGATCAGGTCGTTGAACGCATGGCCCTGCGCTATGACGCGCTGAAAGTGGGGCGCGCGATGGATGATCTGGATGTCGGCCCGCTGATCTCGGCCAAGCAGAAAGCCATCGTCAGCGGCTTCATCGCCAAGGGTGCTGATTTGCAGATTGCAGGGCAGGGCCAACTGATCAGCGCGCCCAATGGCGGGAACTACGTGCGCCCCACCCTGTTTGCGGGTGTCAGCCCTGATCATTGCCTGGCCCGCGATGAAATCTTCGGCCCGGTGCAGGTGGTGATCCCCTTCGAGGATGAGGAGGACGCCGTGGCCATTGCCAATGGCACCGATTACGGCCTTGTCGCCAGCGTCTGGAGCCAGAACGGTGCGCGCCAGATGCGGATGGCCAAACGCATCCGCGCGGGGCAGGTTTTCATCAACAACTATGGCGCGGGTGGCGGTGTGGAACTGCCCTTCGGCGGCATGGGCAAATCCGGCCATGGCCGCGAAAAGGGCTTCGAGGCGATGTATGGCTTTACCGTGCTGAAAACCGTCGCGGCCTTTCACGGCTGATCCCAGAGACATTGAAAAGGACAACACCATGAGACTGACAGGAAAAACTGCGATCGTCACAGGCGGGGCCAGCGGCTTTGGCGCCGGCATCGTGCGCAAATTCGCGGCCGAAGGCGCCCGCGTGCTGGTCGTGGACATCAACGCTGATGGGGCGGCGGCCATGGCCGAGGAAGTCGGCAACGGTGCCCTCTCCATCGCCTGCAACGTGGCGGATGGGGCCAGCGTCGCGGCAATGGCGGCCTATGCGATCAAGGAATTCGGACAGGTCGATATCCTTGTGAACAACGCAGGCATCACCCATCTGCCCAAACCGATGGAGGAGGTGACGGAAGAAGAATTCGACCGCGTTTTTGCGGTGAACTGCAAATCCGTCTATCTGACCGCGCGCGAATTGGTACCGCATATGAAGGCCAACGGCGGCGCGATCCTCAACGTGGCCTCGACCGCGGGCCTCAGCCCGCGCCCGCGTCTGAACTGGTATAACGCCTCTAAGGGATGGATGATCACCGCGACCAAGACCATGGCGGTGGAACTGGCCCCATTGAGGCTGCGCGTCAACGCGATCTGCCCCGTGGCGGGTGAAACCCCGCTTCTGGCCAGTTTCATGGGCGAGGACACGCCCGAGATGCGGACGAAATTCCTCTCCACCATCCCGCTCGGCCGCTTCTCGACGCCCGAGGATATGGGCAATGCCGCCTGTTTCCTGTGTTCCGACGAGGCCAGCATGATCACCGGCGTCGCCATGGAAGTGGACGGCGGTCGCTGCATCTGACGGGGCATCTGACGATCATGGCCAGCGTTCAGGCGCTGGCCATTTCCTCGCCATCCGTTTCGCGGCGAAAGGGTTGCGTGGCGCGCACCGCCAGAACAGTCAACCCCGACACGGGCTGGCCCGCATCCATCCGCAGCGTGGCGCGGCTGAAACTTGGCGCGCCGAACCCGGCCTGCTCCAGCAGCTTTTCGACGTAATCGGCAGAATGGGCATAGCGGCGCGACGGCCGCAGTCGCAGATCGCCCTCACCTTCCGGCAATTCCTCAAGTGTGAAGGCCAGCACGCCCCCCGGCGACACGCTGGCCGCAGCCCAGCCCATGATCTGCTCCAACGCACCGACATAGATGAACACATCCGCGGCAAGGATCAGATCAAACCCCGCACCGCCCAGTTCCAGCCGGGACACATCCCGCTTGTGCAGGGCATCATAAACGCCCTTCACCCGCGCCTGCGCCAGCATCCGCCCCGAGATGTCGTAACCCTCCAACCAGCCCGCATGGGGCCGGATCGCCTGACCCATCAGCCCGGTGCCGCAGCCCAGATCCAGCACCCGCTCGAACCGGGTGCGGCCCGCCAGCAGCAGCGCCTCGACGATCTGCGCGGGGCCTTGATAGCCCAACTGATCCACCAGGGATGTCTCGAACCGTTCGGCATATTGATCGAATAGGGTTTCGACAAAGGCAGCGGGCATCGCCTCGGTCACGGGCACGGTGCGCGCCAGATCCAGCCGCAGACCCGCGCCCAGACGGTCAGCCGGATCAATCTGCACCACACGCCGCCAACTGTCGCGCGCGGCATCGGTATCCCCCGCCGCCTCCTGCCACTCGGCAAGCCGGAACCAGCCAGCGGCCCAGCCGGGCACCAGATCCAGCGCTTGGTTCATCAGATCAATCGCGGCAGGCAGGTCGCCCGACCCGGCCAGCGCCAGCGCATAATCCGCGCGGCGGTCGGCGATCAGATCGCCCGAGGAAAACTCATGAATTGTCATCAGATGACTGCGGCGCACCCCTGTCCCGGTGCCTGTCATGATTTCAGGCACGATTACAGATCAAAGTGGAAGAACCTTAACCGGGCAAACTACGGAAGCATTTTGGAACTCCCTAAAGCATGCTAAAC
>NCJR01000221.1 GCA_002282555.1 Rhodobacterales bacterium 34-62-10 | reverse complement strand
GCAAATGGGCCTTCATCGACGAACATATGGACCGGTTGTTCGAGGCGGCAAAGGCCATTGATCTGGATATCGGCCTGACCCGCGAACAGGTCATTCAGGCCGTGTTGGACACGCAAAAAGCCAATGAAATGACCGATGATGCCCATGCCCGCCTAATGGTCACGCGCGGGGTCAAGACGCGCCCGTTCCAGCACCCCAAGCTATCACAGCAGGGGCCAACCATCGCGATCATCATGGAACATTCCAAACCCAGCATCCCGCGCCCGATCCGTCTGGCAACCGTGCCACATCTGCGCGGCTTGCCGATGACGCAGGATCCCAAACTCAACAGCCACTCCAAACTGAACTGCATTCTGGCCTGTATCGCTGCAGAAAAGGCCGGCGCGGACGAGGCTTTGATGCTGGATATCCATGGTTTCGTGAACACGACCAACGCGTGCAACTTCTTCATCGTGCGCAAGGGGCAGGTCTGGACCAGTACGGGCGACTACTGCATGAACGGAATCACCCGGCAAAAGGTGATCGACCTGTGCCGCGAAAACGGGATTCCCGTGTTCGAGCGGAATTATTCGCTGGTGGATACCTACGGCGCGGATGAGGCGTTCCTGACCGGCACTTTCGGCGCACAAACCCCCGTCAGCATGATCGACGGGCGACAGATCGGCGACGGTCAGATGGGGTCACTGACCAAACATATCCGCATGCTGTATCAGGCTCTGATCCAGCGGGAAACAGCCTGATCATGCGGATCGCCATGTGGTCCGGCCCGCGCAATCTGTCCACCGCGATGATGTATGCCTTCGGCGCGCGTCCCGATTTTGCCGTGGTGGATGAGCCGTTTTACGCGGCATATCTGGACCGAACCGGGCTGGATCATCCGATGCGCCACGCGGTTCGGGCCTCTCAGCCGACTGATCCCGCCAAGGTCGCCGCCACCCTCACCGGGCCTGTGCCAGACAAGAAACAGCACTTCTACCAAAAACACATGACCCAGCACATGATCGCAGGCATCCCCCGCGATTGGTTCGCCCATGTCCGCCACGTCTTTCTGATCCGCCACCCCGCGCGGGTCGTGGCCAGTTTCGGCGCGAAATACGACAACCCGACGCTGGCCGATATCGGCTTCACCCAGCAGACCCAGATATTCGATGACCTGACCGCACAGGGCATTAACCCTTTGGTGATCGACTCCGCCGACATCCGCCGCGACCCGCGCGCGATGCTGACGCGGCTCTGCGACGCGCTGGGCTTACCCTTCGATCCCGCGATGCTGTCCTGGCCCATGGGTGGGCATCCCTCTGACGGGGTCTGGGCACCGCATTGGTATGGCGCCGTCCACGCCTCCACCGGTTTCGCCCCCGCCGAAGGCCCGCCCCCCGTTCTGACAGGTCCTGCTGGCGATCTGGTCGCGCAAGCCCTGCCGCATTACCAAAGGTTAGAGAGGCTCAAACTCTGACCAGACGCAAAAGGGCGGCCCAAAGACCGCCCATTCCGCCAGATCAGTGTCTACATCAGGCTTTGACGCGACGGTTCCGCGTGGCAATCAGCTTCAGCCGCAGTGCATTCAACCGAATGAACCCCTGCGCGTCCTTCTGATCATAGGCCCCGGCATCATCCTCAAACGTCACATGCGCCTCGGAATAGAGGCTGTGATCCGACCAACGCCCCACACAGGTCGCCAGACCCTTGTACAGCTTCAACCGCACGGTCCCCGTCACATGCTCCTGGCTCTTGTCGATCAGGGCCTGCAACATCTCCCGCTCGGGGCTGAACCAGAAGCCGTTATAGATCAACTCGGCATAGCGCGGCATGATGCTGTCTTTCAGGTGGCCCGCACCCGCATCCAGCGTGATCTGCTCGATCCCGCGATGCGCCTCAAGCAGCACCGTCCCGCCCGGCGTCTCATAGATGCCGCGCGACTTCATGCCGACAAAGCGGTTCTCCACGAAATCCAGCCGCCCGATCCCATGCTTACCGCCCAATTCGTTCAGCTTGGTCAGGATCGTGGCCGGGCTCATCGCCTCACCATTGATCGCCGTGGCATCGCCACGCTCGAAACTCACTTCGATATACTCCGGCGTATCCGGCGCATCCTCAGGCGAAACGGTGCGCTGATACACATATTCCGGTGCCTGCTCCGCCGGATTCTCCAGCGCCTTCCCCTCGGATGAGGTGTGCAGCAGGTTCGCATCCACACTGAACGGCGCCTCGCCGCGCTTGTCCTTGGCAATCGGGATCTGGTTCGTTTCAGCGAATTCGATCAGCTTGGTCCGGCTGGTCAGATCCCACAGACGCCACGGCGCAATCACCTTGATCTCGGGGTTCAGGGCATAGGCCGACAGTTCGAACCGCACCTGATCATTGCCCTTGCCGGTCGCGCCATGCGCCACGGCATCGGCCCCGGTCTCGGCCGCAATCTCGACCAGACGCTTGGAAATCAACGGCCGCGCGATGGATGTGCCCAGCAGATACAGCCCCTCATACAGCGCATTGGCGCGGAACATCGGGAACACGAAATCGCGCACGAACTCTTCGCGCACATCTTCGATATAGATGTTCTCGGGCTTGATCCCCAAAAGCTCGGCCTTGGCGCGGGCCGGCTCCAACTCCTCGCCCTGACCCAGATCGGCGGTAAATGTCACCACCTCGCAACCATATTCGGTTTGCAGCCACAGGATGATCGAGGTATCAAGGCCGCCGGAATAGGCCAGCACGACTTTCTTGGGCGCGGACATGTGTTTTTCCCCACTGAATGCGTTTTGCGGCGATTATCGGGTTTTGTGCCGCAGGGCAAGGTGGGCAGGGGCACCAGCTTTGGCTTGCACCACAGGCCAAGCTGCGCCAGAGATCGCATATGACCCAGTTTCAAGATCAGGCCCGCGCTGCCGAACGCGCCATGCGCGAAGTGTTCCCCGCGACCCCGCTGTCGCGGAACGCCCATCTGTCCGACCGGTTCGAGGCCGATATCTGGCTCAAGCGCGAGGATCTGTCGCCCGTCCGCTCCTATAAACTGCGCGGGGCCTTCAACGCGATGCGCAAGGTTCTGGCCGCCGATCCGGACAGACGGCTTTTTGTCTGCGCCTCGGCAGGCAATCACGCGCAGGGCGTGGCCTTCATGTGCCGCCATTTCGGGGTGAAGGGCGTGATCTTCATGCCCGTGACCACGCCGCAGCAGAAAATCCAGAAAACCGGCATGTTCGGCGGCGACGCGGTCCAGATCAAACTCAAGGGCGACTATTTCGACGACACGCTCGCCTCGGCGCAAAAATTCTGTGCTGAACAGGGCGGGCATTTCCTGTCCCCCTTTGACGATGCCGATGTGATCGAAGGCCAAGCCTCGGTCGCCGTGGAAATCCTCGAAGAACTGGGGCAGGTGCCCGATCATATCCTTCTGCCCGTGGGCGGCGGCGGTCTGTCGGCGGGTGTGCGCAGCTTCTTTGGCACCCAGCCGGGTTACACTTTTGTCGAACCCTTGGGTGGCGCCAGCTTTCAGGCCGCCCTGTCCGCGGGGCGTCCCGTGATGCTGGACAAGGTCAACACCTTCGTCGATGGCGCGGCGGTGGCCTGCATCGGCACGCAAACCTTCGCCCGCCTGCATGACGTTGACCCGCATGACGTGGTGATCGCGCCCGAGGATCGGATCTGCACCACCATCCTTGAAATGCTCAACGTCGAAGGGATCGTGCTGGAACCCGCTGGCGCGCTGGCCGTGGATGCGCTTGTCGATGTCGCCGACCGGATCAAGGGCAAGACCGTGGTCTGCGTCACCTCTGGCGGCAATTTCGATTTCGAACGCCTGCCCGAAGTGAAAGAACGCGCGCAGCGTTATTCCGGTGTGAAGAAATACTTCATCCTGCGCATGCCGCAGCGCCCCGGCGCGCTGAAAGAGTTTCTGAACATCCTTGGCCCCGATGACGATATCGCGCGCTTCGAATACCTCAAGAAATCGGCGCGCAACTTCGGTTCGGTCCTGATCGGGATCGAGACGACCGAGGCGCAGAATTTCACCTCGTTGTTCGTCAAGCTGAACAAGGCGGGTTTTACCTATCGCGACATCACCAATGACGAGACGCTGTCCGAATTCCTGATCTGAGGCGCTTCAAGTCGCCGTTGTCTTGAGTATTTGTGGAACGATGAAAGGATAGGTCAGCTCATGAGCGACAGCAGACCATGATGCCGCTCGGTATAATCGCCCCGAACCGCGACTGGCGGGCGCAATTGGATCGAAAGCCCACGGATCAGTGACGCATCCGGCCTTCTGAACAGCTTGTCTGCCTCAGCTTCCGTAAAGCCCGCAATCGCAACCGCCTCCATCCACGCGCTGATCCGGTCCGCCTGTTTGATCTGTTTCTTGATCGCCGCAGGGATGGTGGCGGGCAGCCCGAAACGGATATGGATTGCCGCCGTCAGCCGCGCGTCCAATTCCTCATATCCCGGCCCGACTGCGGATTTGACCGGGCTGATCATGTCGCCGATCACATATTCGGGCGCATCATGCAAAAGCGCGGCCAATTGCCATTTCGGGGCAATCCCCGGCGCCATCCGGCTGAACAAAGTTTCCACCAGCAGCGAATGTTCGGCCACGGAATAGGCGTGATCGCCCCGCGTCTGCCCGTTCCAGCGCGCAACAAAGGCCAGACCATGGGCGATATCCTCGATCTCGATATCCATCGGTGTCGGGTCCAGCAGGTCAAGACGGCGTCCCGACAGCATCCTTTGCCAGGCGCGGGGCGGTTTGGGCATATCGGGCGTCCTTGTTCGGTTCGGATCAGGGGTCAGATCCGCACCTCCCCGACCGAAAAGACCGAATTGCCGTGCAGGGTGCCGCGGAGCTGATAGCCCAAGGATTTATAACCTTTACGGAACCACCACATTTTCTTTTTGCCTTCAAGGATGATGATCGGCTTGTCACGCGCGATGATCCGCGCAGCCCCGCGCAGGGCTTGCGGCGCATGGCCTTCCACATCCAGTTGCAGGATCGACACCGTCCGATCCTCTGGCACGACCGTATCGATCTGGACCGATGCGACCTCCTCGATACCCGGACCGGGCTCGGTCACGAAATGGCTGTGCCCGCCCAACGGATTACCCTCTTCGTCGCGCGTCCTGAACAGGATATGGCCAGTCGTGTCCGACACGGCATTGTTCCGCAGCGTGACATTCTGCAACCCGTTCAGTGCCACGGTCTTTTCGGCATGGGCAAAGGATGACGGGTTCGGCTCGAACGCCCAAAGATGCGCGCCGGGTGCCAGCGCCGTGGCCAGCGCAGGGACAAAGTCACCAAAGAACGCCCCCGCATGTACAATATCGCCGGTCCCCGCATGGTCCCGCATGAAGCTCAGGGTCTTTGGCTCATAAACTTGCCCCGCCTTGATCAGATGCACCGCCGGGCGATGATCCAGACCCTCGGGCACCGAATATTTCCCGTAGCAATTCTCCGCAACCTGCTCGTCCATCCCGCCTGCCCCACCCGTATTTGCCATACTCATCAAAAAGCCTATGTTTCCGCCGAAACCGCGTCGCCACGCTTGCGGAAGTTGTGACCACAAACAAGTGATGCTATGCGCGGTCAAGAATCTTTTTTGAAGGGTGCCCAGATGGCCAATGATTACATCGTCAAGGATATCGCGCTTGCTGCTTATGGCCGCAAAGAGCTTGATATTGCCGAAACCGAAATGCCGGGCCTGATGGCCTGCCGCGCCGAATACGGCCAGTCGAAGCCGCTCAAAGGCGCGCGCATCGTCGGCTCGCTGCACATGACGATCCAGACCGCCGTTCTGATCGAAACGCTGGTGGAACTGGGCGCTGACGTGCGCTGGGCGTCGTGCAACATCTTCTCGACCCAAGATCACGCCGCCGCAGCCATCGCCGCAGGCGGCACGCCCGTTTTCGCCATCAAGGGCCAGACGCTGGAAGAGCATTGGGATTACCTCGACAAATCCTTCATGTTCCCCGAGGGCGCGAACATGATCCTCGACGATGGTGGCGACGCGACCCTCTATGTTCTGCTGGGTGCCCGCGCCGAAGCAGGCGAGGAGATCATCCCCGTCCCGCAATCTGAGGAAGAAGAGGTGATCAAGAAGCAGATCGCCAAGCGTATGGCCGCAAGCTCGGGCTGGTTCACCAAGACCCGCGACGCGATCAAGGGCGTGTCCGAGGAAACCACGACCGGCGTTCACCGCCTCTATGATCTGCACAAGAAGGGCCAGCTGCCCTTCCCCGCGATCAACGTGAACGACTCTGTGACCAAATCCAAATTCGACAATAAATACGGCTGCAAGGAATCGCTGGTCGACGGGATCCGCCGCGCCACCGACACCATGATGGCCGGCAAAGTCGCCGTCGTCTGCGGTTACGGCGATGTGGGCAAAGGCTCCGCCGCCTCGCTTCAGGGTGCCGGCGCCCGCGTCAAGGTCACCGAAGTCGATCCGATCTGCGCGCTGCAAGCCGCCATGGACGGGTTCGAGGTTGTGCTGCTGGAAGATGTGGTCAGCACCGCTGACATCTTCATCACCACCACCGGCAACCGCGACGTGATCCGCATCGAGCATATGCGCCAGATGAAAGACATGGCCATCGTCGGCAACATCGGCCATTTCGACAATGAAATTCAGGTCGCCGC
>NCJR01000220.1 GCA_002282555.1 Rhodobacterales bacterium 34-62-10 | reverse complement strand
GGCGGCAGCTGAAGACCCCCTACGCCCGGCGCGTCATTCCGCTGACCGGCGTGTCTCTGGAAGCCTTCAGGGCCTTTCCGGACGGGTTTCCCCGTTACCGGAATAACAGCGCCGGGCTCAGCGGGGCTGTGAACAAATACCTCGAAGAGAACGGCCTGCGGGAATCGCCTGAGCATTCATTTTACTCCCTGCGCCATTCCTTTGAAGACAGGATGCTCGCGGCCGGAATTGATGACCGGATCCGGCGCGACCTGTTTGGTCACGCGCTTGACCGGGAACGGTATGGAAAAGGCGCGACGCTGGATCATGTGCATAAGCTGGTTCTGGGGCTTGCGATCTGATGTGTGCTGCTTCCAGGCAGTGGGCTTCAAAAATATCAGACTACGGATAATTTATCTGCAGCGGCCTGATTGCGCCAGCGGACGCCTGGCACAGTTACCGTTCGATAATTCGAATAGCCGGCCCCAGTACAGACCAGATTTCGTCCAGGGTTTCTGAGAGGGAGCTGCCTTCCAGCCGGGTATTTTCGGTGAAGGCGGCCCATTGAGTGGCCTTTCCCGGGGCCTCTGCAAAACTGCGCGTCAGTCCTTCCGGACGCTCCGCCGGAACGGGCGTATTTCGTCTGAGGAAAGTGGCGCGAATAGCAGACGCCAGATCAGAGGATGTCAGCTCAACGGATCTGGGAATAGCCCAAAGGTCATAAAAGTCCTTCATGCGTCCATTGATCAGGCCAAGCGCGACAATCGCCTGAAATTTTTCCGCTATCACCGTGGCGGGCGAGTAAGCGCGAATTTTGGCGGCGGAGAAATCCAGAAGCGACCCATACATGATCTCATATTCAGGCGCTGTGATCGCGTCGCCAAAACCGATATCAATCGTGATCGGTATCCGGGCGCCGTCCAGCGTCGCAACCGTGCGCAGACGTTTCCCTCCATAGATCTGACCTTCTCGGATGTCGCGCACGGTGAGGTCCGCGGCGCCATAGTGGAGCCCGTCATTGGCGTCGGATGACAGTATACTCGCAAAGATGTTTCGCAGCGCGTCCTCGTCTGAAGAGCCGAACCCGAGAAAATCGATATCCCGGGTGAAGCGGCCAGGGTCGGACGTCCAGAGCGTAACCAGCATCCCGCCCTTGAGGACAAAGCTGTCCCTGTGGGGCGACACGGATAGCCGGTAAATCAGGCGCTCCAGCCCGAACGCGACAAGAAGGGTCTGAAAATCCCGGCCATTCTCCCGGGCGAGATTCAAAAGGCGCTGGCGCACGGACGCGGCTGTGTTCACAGGCTGCCTAGCCATTGGATGTCAGCGCCTCAAGATAGGGGGCCATGACTTTGGCCGCGCCATATCGGGAAGCCGCTGCAAGAAGCTCGGCGGGACGGGCCTTGCGCTGGTCAAGGGCTGCCTTCAGGCTTTCTATCGCGACGGAGCGATCAACGAGCCCCGGGTTTCGGAAGGCATCGGCGAGGCTCTTGGCGACTGAGTAAATGCGAACGTCGGTGCCGCCGATATGGTGTGTTTCGACCCCTTCGGAGTAGTAGGGCTCCCGGAAGCGAACCACCCGGACGGGCGGATAGGACAGCCTGGGCGACCAGTCCTTTGATCCGATCGCAAACCAAACCTTGCGCGGGAGTTGATCTGTCAGGTTATGCCAGGCAAGCGCGGAGACCAGGCATATGACTGCCCGGGGCGCGCGACTGGCGACTTCAGCCAGGTTGATGTCTGTTTCGCCGCCGGACTCCGGACTCTGGTACAGGCCCCGGCTTATGCGGAGCAGTTCACCGCTCCCAACAGCTCGGGACAGCGTAGAGGGCATTATGCCTGCGTTTCGCAGCTCCCGTGCGCGCGCCAGGTTATGGCTGCTCATATAGTGCCGGAGCAGGTCGCGCTGAGAGATCTTCCCGGGCATCAGCGTGCTATAAAACCTCGGACGAAAACATATTTTGTCTGAGGTTTTGTACCATTCGCTGTGCGTGCAGTCTACCCCGTTTTGATTCTTGAGAGTGACCGTTAACCTCGCTGCTGCCGCCTGGAACGCGTTTTCGGCATTCCGGTCGCGTCTGGCCAGGTCTACCAGGAGGAAGAGTCGGCCATTCAATGTTGGTGCGCGCCATTCGAGAGAGAAGTCCGCGCCAGATGTCGCGCGAGCCGGTCCTGGCGCGAAAGGAACGCTTCTCTTTCCTTTTCCAGCCGGTCCAGAATGGGCCAGTAGTCCTCGCCGGACAGATCGATCAGCCGGGCAACGATCCATATGGCATTTTCCAGACGCTGAAGATCTGACCGGGTCATTGCAGTCTCCTAATGTTCATCGCCGGCTCCTTCCGGACGGGTCAGTTTGACCTGGGCCGGTTCCACACCATGACGCCGGTCCCCTCCTTCTCGTTCTCGAAAAAGGCGGCGCGCATCGGCTGCGCAAAGCCCGGATCATCCAGCTTGACGGCAAGAAACGGCGTCTCGCCATCCTTGGATTCCTGGCGCCAGGCGGCGCCGAGTTCCGCGCCGCCGGCATAGAGCCGGAAATCCGGCGCGCCCTTTGTCTTGTCCTTGTTGGGAACGAGCTGGGCTTTGACATTGATGGTCATTGTGCGGATGGTTCCGGTCCAGGTTCCCTCCTTGAGGGTGAATGCGCCGATCTGTGCCATGGGTCAGTCTCCTTTGCTGGCAGGGGTGGGCAGGGCTTTGCGGGCCCGTCTGAACCCGGCGTCTGAGGCCAGGAACATGTCGATCATGGCCGCGGCGAGTGTTTCTGCGCGCTCGGCTTCGCCATAAGTTTCCTGATAGAGCGCCGCATAATCCTGCAGCGCGGCAGCGGTTTCCGGATCGAGCGCCAGGGTGAGCTTAACCGGCGTGCGGTCGGGGAGTTTTGCCAGGCGCAGGGTCATGGGGCTGTCTCCGGATAGGGACGCAGGACGAGGTCCTTTGTCACGAGGACGCGGACGGGCCAGCCCGGACGGATGGTGATCGAAGGCTGCACGCCGAGGCTGCGATCGACCGCGCGCTGGCCGGCTTCGTTGAGTGTGTCGCCTGCGCCCCGGCGGATTGCGCGTTCGATGTCGCCGTCCTCGCCGGGGCCGAGCTCGGCGCCGATGCCGAGCAGGGTGGCGAGACCGGCGGCGGCAAAGATCCTGTCCCAATGATGATCGGTCCGGTCCCTGAGGCCCGCATAGCCGGACGCGTCACTGGCGGGTTCTGAGATCGTGATCGAGCTGCCATCGGGCATCAGGATCCTGTCCCAGACGATCAGCGCCCGGTCCTGGCCGAACGAGACTTCCGACTGGTAGCGCCCGATCAGGCGGCTGCCCTGCGGGATGAGGAGGTGCTGGCCGCGGACGGTATCATAAACGTTCTGAGTGACCTGCGCGATGACCGTGCCGGGAAGATCGGAGTTGATCCCGGTGATCAGGCTCGCCGGGATCAGGGAGCCCGCCATCAGCTGGTAGGGCGAGAGCGGATCCTGCACCCGGTCGGGATTGTAGGTGGGGCTGTCTGCGCGGTCGCTGGCAAAGGCGTTTTTTCGGGTCTGGAGATTTGGGTCGGGCGGGGGGCTCGCTGCGGCGGCCGGGGATGGCCGCGCCAGGGCGAGGAGCTCCGAAGAGAGATCAAAGCTGGCGTCTGTGGGTCGTGCCGGAGCGGGGCCAGGCGTGGCCGCATTGCCGAGCCGGAACAGGAGCGGCGCGCGCGCCGCCTCCTCGGCCAGGGCGGCGGCTTCCAGCCGCGCGGTGCGGGCCGCGTCCTCTTCCGGCCGCGACCGGAAGTCGGTGCGGTACTCGGTCTGGAAGTCCGGTTCGATGCCATAGGCCTGCTCGGCGGCCCGGATGGTCGCGCCGAGATCGCCTGAGAAAGGCGTTCCGAGCACAGGCACGTCCCCGAGGGCGGTATAGTCGGCCGGAAGCGCCGAGAACCCGTCGGGCTTGCGCTTACCGGTCGCGAGCAGTTCAGCCTGCGGGGCGGGCTCTGAAGG
>NCJR01000219.1 GCA_002282555.1 Rhodobacterales bacterium 34-62-10 | reverse complement strand
ACATCCCGTCACCGGAATGGAGAAATCATGGTGGGCGATACAAGGTTCGAACTTGTGACCCCTTCGATGTCAACGAAGTGCTCTACCACTGAGCTAATCACCCATGATCCCGGTCATAGCCCTTGCCCCCCAAACAAAGAGGGGCGCAGATTTCTGCGCCGGTTCGCGGTCTATAAAAGGAGTCGGAAGCAGGATCAAGGGCTTTTGGCAAAGCGATTTATCGCGCTATGATGACGATGAAACAAGGATATCACATGACACCGGTTGCCTATCACCTGATCCGGCCCGAACAGACCCGCAGCAGTGTGGTCTTTGCCTCGCCGCACAGTGGGCGCGACTATCACTGGAACTTCCTGCGCCGCACCGTGCTGAACGAACATTCGATTCGCACCTCCGAAGACGCCTTCGTCGACAAACTCTATGCGTCCGCTCCCGGTTTTGGTGCCCCTCTGCTTTTGGCAGGCGCGCCGCGCGCGTTCATCGACCTGAACCGCAGCGCGGACGAACTTGACCCGGCCCTGATCGACGGGGTGCGCGGGCTCTCGCATAACCCACGGATCGCCTCGGGGCTTGGGGTTGTGCCGCGCGTGGTCGCGGGCGGACGCGCCATCTATCGTGGCAAGCTTGACCTTGATGAGGTGCAGACCCGCATCAGCCGCTACTGGCGCCCCTATCACGCCACGCTGCAACGCCTGCTGGACGAGGCGCATGGACAATTCAACGAGGCGATCCTGATCGATTGCCACTCCATGCCGCATGAAGCGATGGACGGCATCGCCCGGTCAGGCGCACGTCGCCCGGATGTGGTGCTGGGGGATCGTTTCGGTGCATCAGCCGCACCTTGGGTGGTGGACCGGGTCGAAGCCGCGTTTGAAGGCACCGGTCTGGTGGTGGCGCGCAATGCGCCATTCGCCGGGGCCTATACCGCGCAACATTATGGCAGACCGGCCCGCAATCAGCATGTCGTTCAGATCGAGGTGGACCGCGCGCTCTACATGAACGAACAGCTGATCCGTCCGAACGGCAATTTTGTCAGCTTCCAGAAAATCCTGACCGGCGTCATCGCAAGGATCGTCGAAATGGGCGCGCGCGATCAACGGCTTGCGGCGGAATAATCAGGTCACCGCAGGGCGCGACCTTTCATGATTGCTTCGTCACCGAACCGGGCGCGAATCGCATCCGTCGCGCGTTCTGCCCTCTGGCGCGCCACAGCCTGCGGATCAAGCAGGTCATGCGACAGATCTGCTGCATGTTCCGGGACCAGATCGGACAGACCGACACCGATCAACCGATAAGGCCCCGCAGCCGGCCCCTGATCGAACAGCGCCCGCGCCTCGCGGTACAGCCGATCGGCAAGCTGCGTGGCATCGCGCAGGGCATGACGCCTTGTCAGGATGCGGTGATCGGCGCGCTTCAGTTTCAAGGTGACGACGCGCCCCGCCAAGGCCTTGGCCTTGGCCCGATCCGCCACCTTCTCGGCCAGCCGCCAGATATGGCCGTCCAGAATATCGGGGTCGGACGTATCCTCGTTGAAGGTCGTCTCGTTCGAGATGGATTTCATCGGACTGTCACGCGACACACGCCGGTTGTCCTGCCCGCGCGCCAGATGCCACAGCCGATCGCCCATGCTGCCGAACCGCGCCGTCAGATCGCGCGCCTCCCAGCGCAGCAGATCATCGAAACTGCGGATACCCGCCTGCTCCAGCGCCGCCTGCGTCGCCTGTCCCACACCCCAGATCATCCGCACCGGTTTGCCGTGCAGAAACGCGGCTGTATCGGCCTGCCCGATCACGGAAAACCCATGCGGTTTGTTCAAGTCCGACGCGACCTTGGCCAGAAACTTGTTGTGGCTCAGCCCAATCGACCCGGTCAGGCCCAGTTCTGTCCGCATCCGCCGCACCAATCCCGCCAGCATCACCGCAGGCGGCGCACCATGCAGACGCGCGGTGCCGGTCAGGTCCAGAAAGGCCTCGTCCAAGGACAAAGGCTCGATGGCAGGCGTCAACGCCTCCATCATCGCACGAATGGCGCGCGAGGCCTCGACATAGGCCTGCATCCTTGGCTTGATCACCACCGCCTCGGGGCACAGCTTCAGCGCCTGAAACATCGGCATGGCGGATCGCACCCCCTTGATCCGCGCGATATAGCAGGCGGTGGACACCACACCCCGCCGCCCGCCACCGATGATGACGGGCTTGTCCGCCAGCGCCGGATTGTCCCGCTTCTCGACCGAGGCGTAAAAGGCATCGCAATCCATATGCGCGATGCTCAGGTTCTCCAACTCGGGATGCGCCACGACACGCGGGCTGCGACAGGCCGGGCATCGCGGGTCTGTATCGAACCGGGTCAGGCAATCACGGCACAGGCTTGGCATCGAAAGGATTCCGAAAGCGGGGGATGTATGGCTGCTGCCATGCACCATATAGAAGTGGGATGATGCAGGAAACCGCTATCACCGATCCGGATTTCGTCGGGGCCAAACTTGTCCTCTTTCTGGGACAGGACCTTGCCGTCATCCTGCGCGACGCGCGCCCTGACATCCCATGGCCCGGCAGACTGGACCTGCCCGGCGGCGGTCGTGAAGGAACCGAGTCGCCGTCCGACTGCGTTCTGCGCGAAACCCATGAGGAGTTGGGCCTTGTCATCACGCCCGACACCCTGTGCTGGAGCAGGCGTTTCATCGGTCGTTCCGGCCCGGTCTGGTTCTTTGCGGCCCATCTTGATGCGGCACGGGCGCAGGATGTGGTGTTTGGCGACGAAGGCCAAAGCTGGCACCTGATGCCACCGCACCACTACCTGACCGATCCACTGGCCATTCCGCATTTTCAGGATCGTTTGCGCCTTTATTTAAGCGTTATGGACTGAATCAGCGATTCCCCTGTTACCGACATCAGGCTATCGTGCGCGCGACAAGTTGGAATGGGTGCTTTCATGGAAGATAATGTAACGGATTTTCTGGGCGGAAATATTGTCTCGCTTGCGATTGCGGTTCTGGTGATCGTGGCGCTCTACAAAGCGATCAACATCGTGCCGCAATCGGAAAAGCATGTCGTGGAACGCTTTGGCCGCCTGCGCGCTGTCCTCAAGCCGGGGATCAATTTCATCATCCCGTTTCTGGACATCGTGGCGCATCGCATATCGGTGTTGGAACGCCAGTTGCCCAATGCCGAACAGGACGCGATCACCTCGGATAACGTGCTGGTCAAGGTCGAAACCTCGGTCTTCTACCGCATCACGGAACCGGAAAAGACCGTCTACCGCATCCGCGATGTGGACGGTGCCATTGCCACCACCGTGGCCGGGATCGTGCGCTCTGAAATCGGCAAGATCGAACTGGATCAGGTCCAGTCCAACCGCGCCGATCTGATCCACAAGATCCGTGAACAGGTAGTCGCCATGGTCGATGACTGGGGCATCGAAGTGACCCGGGCCGAGATTCTGGACGTCAACCTTGATGCCGCCACCCGCTCGGCCATGCTGCAACAGCTCAATGCCGAACGCGCCCGCCGCGCCCAGGTGACCGAGGCCGAGGGGCGAAAACGCGCCGTCGAACTCGCCGCCGATGCCGATCTGTATGCCGCCGAACAGCAGGCCAAGGCCCGCCGCGTTCTTGCCGATGCCGAAGCCTATGCCACAGGTGTCGTGGCCGATGCGATCAAGGAAAACGGCATCGAGGCGGCGCAATATCAGGTCGCCCTCAAACAGGTCGAAGCCCTGCAAGCCGTCGCCGTGGGTGAAGGCAAGCAGACAATCCTGATGCCCGCCTCTGCGTTCGAGGCATTTGGAAACGCCTTCGGCCTGCTCAAGGGACGCGTCTGATGGTTCTCTGGCAGGAATGGTGGGTCTGGATCGTCATCGGTGTCACCCTCGCCGTGGCCGAGGTGATGTTGCCCGGCTTCATCCTGCTGGGCTTCGCCATCGGCGCGGCATTGGTCGGCCTTCTGCTGTTGATCGGGCTGCTGGGCGGCAACCTCTTCGTGCTCATCCTGA
>NCJR01000218.1 GCA_002282555.1 Rhodobacterales bacterium 34-62-10 | reverse complement strand
ATGCCATGGCGCAGCTGCGCGCCCTGTCCGATGCCGGCCGCGCCAAGGGACTGGCCGACTATCACAAGGTGCCGCGTGAATACCTTGGCCTGACCACGCCGCAGATCACCGATCTGGCGACCGCCTGGCGGGAAGGGATGGATGTGCAGACCCGCGTGGCGCTGGCCGATGCGCCGTGGCAATCCGATGTGTTCGAGGGCAAGATCGCCGCCGCCAAGCTGCTGACGCAGGCGCGGATCAAGGATGATGCCGCTGTCTGGGCGCTGATCGCGTCATGGGTGCCGACATTCGACAGCTGGGCGACTGCCGATGCCG
The DNA here is from genome assembly GCA_002282555.1 of Rhodobacterales bacterium 34-62-10. Classification (GTDB taxonomy): domain Bacteria; phylum Pseudomonadota; class Alphaproteobacteria; order Rhodobacterales; family Rhodobacteraceae; genus Seohaeicola. Next base: position 3,676 of record NCJR01000218.1, on the reverse strand, counting down.
CCGCCATCGCGGGGCAAAAGCGCCTGTTGGCCGATCCGTCCCGCGTCGATGATCTGGAAGCGTGGACGAAATCGCCGCATCACTGGACCCGCCGCGCGGCCATGGTGTTCACCCTGCCATGGACCAAGCAGAACCACCCCAAGCCCGTCGATCTGGCGATCCGCCAGCGCGTGCTGGAATGGGCCGCCGGGTATGTGCATGATCCCGGATGGTTCATCCAGAAATCGGTGGCCTGGTGGCTGCGCGAGCTGTCCAAGCACGACCCGGACCGTGTCGCGTATTTCCTGAAGAACCATGCCCGGCACATGAAGCCGTTTGCCCGGCGCGAGGCATCGAAACTGCTTGCGCCGGATCAGGTCATCGACACGGCCCCTGAACCTAGTTCGTGAACACATCCACTTGCGGCAGACCGGTCAGCGGGGCATCCAGCATCCGCATGGCCGACAGCGACAGACGGCTGCCACCCGATGACGGCCCCTCGATCGGGATCAGATCGACGTTCAGCCGCCGACCTGTGGGCCGATAGACCACGCTGCCCTTGGTGGGCGTGCTGACCAAGGGCGTTTCCATCCAGAAGCCGGGCCGGGCCGGATCACCCAATGACGCAACCGTGGTGCCGATGGACCCCGCCGCCGCAGAGGGCGGTGCGACCGCGGCTTGCCGCTCGTCCTCGGTCGCCTGATCAAAATCATCGACCGAACGCGGCGCACCGGTCAACGGTGGTCGGGTGCTGGTCTGGGGGGCCGCCTCGGGCGCGCGGGGTTGCGGCGCGGATGGCGGCGTCAGGCCCAACTCGGCGCAGCCTGCCAGCAGCAAGGCAAACAGGGACAGCGGGAGGAGCGGGGTTCTGTGCAAACTCTGTGTCATGATGACAGTGTAAGCCGCACCTCTGACCCATGCAATCGTTACAATCCCCTTGCTCAGACTTCCGCCGATCCTTACTTTCCGAGTATGGAACAGAGCATTGCCCCCACCGCCACCGCCCCGCTGATCGACCCGTTTCAACGCGCGATCAATTACCTGCGCGTCTCGGTCACGGATCGTTGCGATTTCCGCTGCGTCTATTGCATGTCGGAAAACATGACCTTCCTGCCCAAGGCCCAGCTTCTGACGCTGGAGGAGTTGGACCTGATGTGTTCGACCTTCATCGGTTTGGGCGTGCAGAAACTGCGCATCACCGGGGGGGAACCTTTGGTGCGCAAGGGGATCATGACGTTTTTCGACGCCATGACCCGCCATCTGGACAGCGGCGCGCTGCGCGAATTGACCTTGACCACCAATGGCAGCCAGTTGGAGAAATTCGCGCCCGATCTGGTGGCGGCGGGTGTGCGGCGGATCAATGTCTCGCTCGACACTCTCGATGATGCGAAATTTGCCCAGATCACCCGCTGGGGCCGCCTGCCTCAGGTCATGCGCGGGATCGATGCCGCGCAAAAGGCCGGGCTGCGCGTCAAGATCAATGCCGTGGCGCTGAAGGGCTTTAACGAGGATGAGCTGTTTACCCTGACCGATTGGTGCGCCAGCCGCGACATGGACCTGACCTTTATCGAGGTCATGCCGATGGGCGATATCGGCAATGAGGACCGCTTGGATCAATACTGGCCGCTGCGCGATCTGCGCGCGCGGCTGGCGGAACGCTTTACCCTGACCGATCTGGCGGAACGGACGGGCGGGCCAGCCAGATATGTGCGACTTGAAGAGACGGGGCAGAAGATCGGCTTCATCACGCCGCTCACGCATAATTTCTGCGAAAGCTGCAACCGGGTGCGGCTGACTTGCACCGGAGAGCTTTACATGTGTCTGGGGCAGGAAGACATGGCCGACCTGCGTGCGCCCCTTCGCGCCCATCCCGGCGATACCGCCGCGCTGGAAGAGGCGATCCGCGCCGCAATCCGGCTGAAACCCAAGGGCCATGATTTTGACTATTCCCGGCAAGTGGTGGATGGCAAAATGTCCCGCCACATGAGCCATACGGGCGGGTGATCCACGATGACAGGCGGGCCCAGCGCTGTCCCGACACCGGGGCTGACCGCGATGTTGCGGGCCTATCTGGGTATCACGGCACTGGCGCCATCGCTGTTGGCGGGGATGGCGCGCAAGGCACATGCCAGGCAGAAGGCCGATCCCGCGCGCCTGTCTGAACGCTTTGGCCATGCCGGGGTGCCGCGTCCCGCAGGGCGGCTGATCTGGATCAACGCAGCATCTGTGGGCGAGGTGGCGTCAAGCCTTGATCTGGCGCGCGATCTTGTGGCGGCGACGGGGGCGCGGCTGCTGTTCACCACCACAACCGCGACCGGGGCCGAGACTTTGGCGCGGCGTCTGCCGCAGGCGATCCATCAGTTTCAGCCCGTGGATACGCCCGCCGCCGTCAGGGGCTTTCTGGACCATTGGCGCCCCGATCTGGCGCTGTTCATGGAAAACGACCTTTGGCCGCGCATGGTGATCGAGGCTGACCGCCGCGCGATCCCGCTGGCCGTGATCAATGCACGCGCCTCAAAGACGCGGAGCCGCGCGCCGCGCGCGACACGGGCGCTGCTGGGGCGGGCCGCTCTGATCAGCACGCAGGATGCGGCGACCGCCACGCAATTGCGCGGGCTGAAGCTTGATCCGGCCCGCATCATCGACACCGGTGATCTGAAAGCCGCAGCAAGCCCCCTGCCCGCCGATCCCGCGACGCTTGCCACCTTGCAACAGGCCATCGGCACGCGGCCCATCTGGGTGGCCGCATCGACCCATCCGGACGATGAGGCGGCGGTGATCCGGGCGCATCAGAGCGCCATCGGGACGATCCCCGACCTGCTGCTGATCCTGATCCCCCGCCATCCGGCGCGCGGGGATGAACTGGTGGCGCGGCTGACCAAGGCGGGCCTGACCGTGGCACACCGCAGCGCAGGCGATCTGCCCGACGCGTCAACGCAGGTCTATCTGGCAGATACACTGGGCGAGACTGGCCTGTTCTACCGTCTTGCGCCGCTGGTCTTTCTGGGCGGATCATTCGGGGCCGAGGGTGGGCACAATCCTTATGAGCCATCCGCTTTGGGGGCGGCGGTTCTATCCGGGCCGGGGGTGGCCAATTTCAAGCTGGCCTATGCCGGGCTGACGCGCGCGGGCGCGGCGCGGATCGTGGCGGATGCGGAAGCCTTGGCGACAGCCCTGACCGAGTTGATCGGCAGCCGCGCGCTTGGCACCATGCGGGCGCAGGCCAAGGCCCTGACACGCGACAGCGAAGGCGCGCGGCAGGGCTTGCTGATCCGGCTGATCCCGCTGCTGCGGGATTGACCTGCGTCAGGCCGCAGGCATCCGACGTTCCACGATCTCGGCCCACCAGCTGCAGCCCACGGGAATCGCCTCGTCGTTGAAGTTGTATTCGGGGTGATGCACCTGCGCGCTGGGACCGTTGCCCACAAGGATATAGGCGCCGGGACGTTCCTCCAGCATGAAGGCGAAATCCTCGCCGCCCATGACCAATGGCGCCTCGATCACATTGCCGCCCACATTGCGGGCGACGTCGCGGGCGAATTCGGTCTGTTCTTCCGAATTGACCATGACCGGATAGCCCCGGTGATAGTCCACCTCGGCGCTGCCGCCGAACATCATCGCGGTGGCGGCGGCGATTTCCTTGATCCGGCGTTCGGCCATGTCGCGGTTGTCGTTGCTTTGGGTGCGGACGGTGCCT
>NCJR01000217.1 GCA_002282555.1 Rhodobacterales bacterium 34-62-10 | reverse complement strand
ATCCCGCAGGAATGGACGAAATTCCGCGACAAGGTCTCAGACAACTTCCGCGTCATCACCCACGAGAACTTTCGGGTTTTGAAGTAGAAGCGGTATAACGCGTTGAAATCTATGATTTCAGATAGCGTCAGGTGATCCAGGTTCAATCGACAACGCCTTACGCGAAATGACCCCCTGCCCCTCCGGATCACTCCATCCGGGGGGGCACCCAGTTTCTTCTTGCCGCAAATATCCAATCCGACCTTGCCCCCCGCGCCCCCATTGCCGCGACAGGGCAAACACCCCATATCAGGGTGATGAAACAGTCACGCGCCGCACTCCTCAGCCTTGCGCTGCTCATGCCCATCCCCGTGGGGGCCCAGATGACCGATCCGATCCGTATGACACCCGATGCCAGCTGGACCTATGTCAGCGATCAGGTGATGGGCGGCGTGTCCCAGGGCAGCGCGCAGATCGAGGCGGCGGAGGGAACCTCCTTTCTGCGCCTGACCGGGCAGGTCAGCACCGCCAATCGCGGCGGCTTCATTCAGGCGCGGATCACGCTGGACAGCCCGCCCCCGGATGGCGCCACGGGCGTGCTGATCCGCACGCGCGGCAATGGCGAGGGGTATTTCATCCATCTGCGCACCAGCGGCACGCTGCTGCCATGGCAGTATTATCAAGCCCCCTTCGCGACAACGCCCGACTGGGCAGAGGTGCGCATTCCGTTCACCGCCTTCAAACCCTCCGGCGCGCTGCTGCGTGACAGCCTGCGCCCCGCCAGCCTCCGCAGCATCGGGATCGTGGCCTACGGGCGCGATCACACCGCCGATGTCTCGGTGGCCGAGGTGGGATTTTACTGACGCCGCCTCAGACGCGCGTCACACGAACTGCTCCTGGATAAGCCGCTCTTCCAGCCCGTGACCGGGATCGAACAGGATACGATGCTCGATCTCGGGCGCGCTGCGAATCTCGACCCGCACCACATCGCGCACGGACCGCGAATCCGCATCCGCCATCACCGGGCGCTTGTCCGCCTCCTCGATCTCGATCAGCACCAGCGCGGTCTTGGGCAGCAAGGCCCCGCGCCAGCGCCGGGGGCGAAACGGCGCAATCGCCGTCAGCGCCAGCACATCCGACCGGATCGGCAGGATCGGGCCATGCGCGCTGTAATTATAGGCCGTCGATCCCGCAGGCGTGCTGACCAGCGCCCCGTCACAGACCAGTTCGGCCATCCGCAACCGCCCATCCACGCTGATCCGCAGCCGCGCCGCTTGCGGCCCTTGCCTGAGCAGCGACACCTCATTGATCGCCAGCGCCTCATGCACCGACCCATCAGCACAGGTCGCGCGCATCGCCAGCGGGTTCAGCACCGCTTCCTCGGCCACATCCAGCCGGGCCAGCAGATCATCCTCGCGATATTCGTTCATCAGGAACCCGACCGTGCCCCGGTTCATCCCATAGACCGGCGCGGCCAAATCCTGGGTCCGGTGCAGCGTGGCCAGCATGAACCCATCACCGCCCAGCGCCACGATCACATCGGCCTGATCCTCGGGCACCGATCCGTAACGATCCACCAGCTGGGTCAAAGCCTCCTGCGCACTGGGAACCGGACTGGCGCAAAAAGCGATCTTGAGGGTCATACCGGCTATCGTCCTGTTTCCAATGCGCGTCGTCGCGCGCCGATGGAAGCACAAACTTCCCCCCTGCGCCAGCCCTGCCGCCCCGCCTGACGCATGTCCCCATCCCTGCGTCGCTTTCAGCCCTTCCCCCCTTGGGCGCTTTGCACTAGGACACAAAGGCAACGCTGATCCCCAAACGGAGCCTGACATGACCGACACCGGTTTTTTCACCGAAGCACTGTCCTCGCGCGATCCCGAGCTGTTCAAATCCATCACCGACGAGCTGGGCCGCCAGCGCCACGAGATCGAGCTGATCGCCTCCGAGAACATCGTCAGCCGCGCCGTCATGGAAGCGCAAGGCTCTGTGATGACCAACAAATACGCCGAAGGCTATCCGGGCAAGCGCTACTACGGTGGCTGCCAGTTCGTCGATGTGGCCGAAAATCTGGCGATTGAACGCGCCTGCCAGCTGTTCAACTGCGGCTTTGCCAATGTGCAGCCCAACTCCGGCTCTCAGGCCAATCAGGGCGTGTTCACCGCCCTGCTGCAACCGGGCGACACCATCCTTGGCATGTCGCTGGATGCAGGCGGTCACCTGACCCACGGCGCCAAGCCCAACCAGTCGGGCAAGTGGTTCAACGCCATCCAATACGGCGTGCGCCAGCAGGACCTCGAGATTGATTATGTCCAGATCGCCGACCTCGCGACCGAACATAAACCCAAGATGATCATCGCGGGTGGCTCGGCCATCCCGCGCATCATCGACTTTGCCCGCATGCGCGAAATCGCCGACAGCGTCGGGGCCTGGCTTCTGGTGGATATGGCGCATTTCGCGGGTCTGGTGGCGTCCGGCCACTACCCCTCGCCCTTCCCGCATGCCCATGTGGCCACCACGACCACGCATAAAACCCTGCGCGGTCCGCGCGGCGGCATGATCCTCACCAATGACGAGGCGCTGGCCAAGAAATTCAACTCGGCCATCTTCCCCGGCATTCAGGGCGGCCCCCTGATGCATGTGATCGCTGGCAAGGCCGTGGCCTTCGGCGAGGCGCTGCGCCCCGAATTCAAAGGCTATCAGGCGCAGGTCATCAAGAACGCGCAAGCCATGGCGGATGAGCTGATGAAAGGCGGCCTTGATATCGTCACCGGCGGCACCGACACCCATCTGATGCTGGTCGATCTGCGGCCCAAGGGCGTCAAGGGCAATGCCACCGAAAAGGCACTGGGCCGCGCGCATATCACCTGCAACAAGAACGGCATTCCCTTCGATACCGAAAAGCCCACGATCACCAGCGGCATCCGCCTTGGCTCGCCCGCAGGCACCACACGCGGGTTTGCCGAGGCTGAGTTCCGCCAGATCGCGCGCTGGATCGTGCAGGTCGTGGACGGTCTGGCCGCGAATGGCGAGGATGGCAATGACGCCGTCGAATCCGCGGTCAAAGCCGAGGTCGAGGCGCTGTGCAAACGCTTCCCGATCTATCCCGGCCTCTGATCCTCACAGCCTGAGAAATCGCAAACGCCGCGCGCCCAAAAGGGACGCGGCGTTTCGCGTGTCAGACCACGCCGCGCCAGCGCAGCACGGCCAGCATCAGGGCCGCAAAGACCAGCAGATTGAACGCCAGACTGCCCAATACCCCAAGCAACGCCCCACGCCTGAGATAGCCTGCATCGATCCCCCGCAGGTGATCGCGCACCTCGATATGGGCGCGCGCCACCGCGTCATGATCAATGCGCCGCGCCAGCTTGGGATGGGCGGACAACGCCTCGGCCTCGGCCACGATCCGGGCTTGCGCGCGGATCCGCGCCGGAAGCCGCCGCCCCGCACGGCGCAGACGGTCGGCCAGCCCGCCACGCTTGAGCGACAGCCGCTCGGCCAGCAAGGTGCAAAGCTCCTCGGATTTGGCGGAAATATCATCTCGGTCCACAATACTGGCTCCGCATCGGCGCTGTGCTGGCCTGACATGCGGTCAGGCCCCGGGAATGGGTCAGGCCGCTTGCGCGCTGGCCTGAATATCCGCCAGCGCCGCCGCCGCGATCTCGAAGGACCGCACCCGGGCCGCATGATCGTGGATCATGCCCGTCACCATCAATTCATCGGGGCGATAGCGCGCGACGATCTGCGACAGGCCCCGATGCACCGCATCCGGCCCGCCCACAGCCGATACCGCCATCGCCTCCTCGACCATCCGCAGCATCGGGGCGGGCACCTGCGCTTCAAGATCGATCACCGGGGGCGGCAGCTTACCGGGCTGGCCTGACCGCAACCGCGCAAAAGACAGGATCTGCGAGGTCCGCAGATAGCGCGCCTCATCATCCGCATCAGCGGCGCAAACACCGGCCGCCACCATGACATAGGGCTTGGCCAATGCCGCCAAATCGTCCGCGATGGCGCC
>NCJR01000017.1 GCA_002282555.1 Rhodobacterales bacterium 34-62-10 | reverse complement strand
CTGATCCCGCTTTGCCACCCGCTGCCCATCACCAAGGTCGCGGTTGATCTGACCCTTGACCCCGACCTGCCCGGCGTGCGGATCGAAGCCACCGTCAAAACCACTGGCCAGACCGGTGTCGAGATGGAGGCCCTGACCGCCGTCAGCACCGCCGCCTTGACCGTCTACGACATGACCAAAGCCGTGGACAAGGCGATGGAGATCGGCGGCATCCATGTCACGCTGAAAGACGGCGGTAAATCAGGAAGGTATCAGGCGGAATGATCACCGTTTCCGAAGCGCAGAACTTGTGCCTTGCACTGGTGCGCCCCTTGCCGATTGAACAGGTGCCTTTGACGCGCGCGTCCAGGCGTGTTCTGGCGTCGGATGTGAAGGCGGGGCGCGCGCAACCGCCCTTTGCGGCCTCGGCCATGGATGGCTATGCCCTGCGATCACAGGATGTCCAGCCCGGCGCGGTGCTGCGCGTCGTGGGCGAGGCCGCTGCGGGCCATGCATGGCACGGACAGATCAACACAGGCGAGGCGCTGCGGATTTTTACCGGCGCGCCCGTACCGCTTGGCGCGGATCGCGTGGTCATTCAGGAAGATGTGCGCCGGACCGGTGACCGGATCACCCTTGGGGACAAGCTGGACAAAAGCCTGAACATTCGTGCGCAAGGCGCTGATTTCGCGTCTGACTACATGTTGACCGCCCCCCGCCGGCTGGGACCGTCGGAGCTCGCGCTGCTGGCGGCGATGAACGCGCAGCATATCCCCGTGACGCGCAAACCCGAGGTGGCAATTATCGCCACCGGGGACGAGTTGGTCATGCCCGGCGAGGATCCGCGCGATGATCAGATCATCGCCTCGAACCTGTTCGCGCTGAAAGCGATGATCGAAAGCGTCGGCGGACAGGTCAGACTGCTGCCGATCGCGCGCGATACAGAAGCATCGTTGATGACCGTCTATGACATGGCGATGGGGGCCGATCTGATTGTCACCATCGGTGGTGCCTCGGTCGGGGATCATGATCTGGTGGCTGAGGTGGCCGCCAGGTTCGGGCTGAAGCAGAGCTTCTACAAAATCGCGATGCGCCCCGGCAAACCCCTGATTGCGGGCGCATTTGCGGATGGCACGCCCTATCTTGGCCTGCCGGGAAATCCGGTCTCGGCCATTGTCTGCGGGCATCTGTTCCTGCTGCCGATGTTGCGCGCCATGCTGGGGCTGACCGATGTGCTGCCCCCGCTTCTGCATGCGACACTGACGGCCGCGGTCGATGGCAACGGCCCACGCGCCCATTACATGCGCGCCCGCCTGACGGATGGACCGTCCGGGCGCGAGGTGGGTGCCTTTGACCGGCAGGACAGTTCCTTGTTGACCGTTCTGTCCGAGGCGAATGCCCTTCTGATCCGACCACCGCATGACGGGCCGCGCGGCAAAGGCGAGATGGTCGAAGTCTTGCCTTTGGCCGACTGAGCTGTGTACGGGTACCCGCAAGGATCAGTTGACACAAAACGGGAACAATGGCAGAACAAAGGGGAATTGACCCGTTCTGCACGGTTTGGCATCTGACGACCGCCCGTGCCCGATCCAGAGGAAGCGATCCGATGCTGACAAAGAAACAACGTGACCTGCTGGAATTCATCCAGACCCGGCTGCAAAGCGATGGCGTCCCCCCCTCGTTCGACGAGATGAAGGAGGCGCTGGATCTGCGGTCGAAATCGGGTATCCACCGGCTGATCACCGCGCTGGAAGAGCGGGGCTTCATCCGCCGTCTTGCTCATCGGGCCCGCGCGATCGAGATCGTGAAACTGCCCGACGCCATGGCCGAAAAACAGAACGGACGCAGCGCGCCATCCGGGTTCGAGCCGCGGGTGATCGACGGTGATCGTCCCGACAGCCCCCCCCCGGCCCGCGCCCTGCCCGTACAGGTGATCGAGGCGACGGAATTGCCCGTCATGGGCCGCATCGCGGCTGGCGTCCCGATCGAAGCGATCAGCCATGCCTCGCATTCCGTGACAGTCCCCAGTTCCATGCTCAGCGGACGTGGCGAGCATTACGCGCTTGAGGTGCGTGGCGACTCCATGATCGAGGCCGGGATCAACGATGGCGATGTGGTCGTGATCCGCGAGACGTCTACCGCAGACAATGGCGATATCGTCGTGGCTCTGGTCGAAGATCAGGAAGCAACGCTGAAACGTTTCATGCGCCGCGGCAATACAATCGCGCTTGAAGCGGCGAATCCAGCCTATGAAACCCGCGTCTATGCGGATCACATGGTCAAGGTGCAGGGGCGTCTGGTCGGGCTAATCCGCACCTATTGACGATATGACACCGCTCGATCTCAGGGCACGCGGTCTGCGTGCCCTTCATTCTTGATGTGAATCAGCAGTTGCACTGCGCCTTGGTAGCACAGGGGCAAGCGCGGCCTGTGGCAATGGCTCCGACGTGATCGGGTGGGACCAGCGTCGTGATGCAGTTTCGGTCATCTGCACACGCAGCCCGTCTCCCTCTGGCCAGAAAGCCAATGGCCCGGTTCTGGTCAGAAGGGTTTGATCCACCACACGGCACCCTTCCGGTGGGTCAGGCAGAGGTGCGGCCAGGATGATCAGCTCCGTCTGGGAGCAAGCACTTTTCACCTGCGCAAGACCGGTCTTTCCAGTCAGAACCACGATGCGGATCGACCCCAGCGTGATCGTTCGCGCATTGCGTGGCCCGGCAAACCCCTCCCGCGCGGCAGCGAGTTCCGCCTCCTCAAGATCGCCGTCGTTCTCCAGCCAGGACCGCGCTGCGAATCCTGCGCCTCGCTCTTTTGACAAGACACGACCTTCGGGGCCTGTCACTCCGATCAGACTGCCATCGCGTGCGACCAACAGCGCCGGGCGGGGCGCGTCAGACCAAAACCACAGGGCCAGCATGACCGGAACAAGGCCTGCGAACCGCAGCTTGCCTTGCCACAGGATCACCCACAGCATCCCCAGCGTGATCAGCGGAAATACGCTGGCCGAAGGCGAGACAACCCCGGTCACCGCGCCCTCCAAACCGGCGACCCAGTGGGCCACGCTCAGGATCCAGGCAGAACCCATCTCCATCACCCAAAGCGGAATGGCCGACAACCCCAGCGGCGCCAGAAGTGCCGCCATCGCTCCCGCCGGCATCACCACCGCCCCCATCACCGGAACGGTCAGCAGATTGGCCAGCAAACCAAAATCGGCATAGCGGTTGAAACTGGCGGCGGCGTAAGGACCGGAGGCCAGCCCTCCGATGACCGAGGACATCACAAGCGTGACCAAAGGCACGACCCAGCGCGGCACGCGACCCGGCTCCATCCTGTCCTGCATGGCAGCAAAGCCCGCGATTAAGGCTGTGGTGGCCGCAAATGACATCTGAAACCCCGGGGCCAACAGGCTTTCGGGTTTCCACAGGATCAGGATGATCCCGGCCAGTGCCACCGAGCGCAGGGTCAGGGCTTGCCGGTCCAGAAGCACCGCCCCCAGCATGACGGTCACCATGATGAAAGCGCGCTCTGTTGCGACATTCGACCCCGAAAGCAGCAGATAGAAAAAGGCGACGCCCAGCGATACCAGTGCCGCGATTTTCTTGGCGCTCACGCGCAGTGCCAATGGCGGGATCAGCGCCACGCCATAGCGGATCAGCGCAAAGACGAAGGCTATCAGAAAGGCAAGGTTCATTCCTGAAATGGCCAGAAGATGCGCCAACCCCGAATCCCGGAGTGCCGCCGCCGTGTCCTGCGAAATGGCCGAGCGGTCGCCGGTCATCGCGCCCGTTGCGAAGGCGCCCGCTTCGGATGGCATGGCGCGCAGCATGGCCGTGGCCAGATGGCTTCGCATCCGGTCAACAGTCTGCGTTCCCGCCTCAGGGGGCTGCCAGAGCAGGACAGGATTGCGCGTATACCCGACGGCCCCCAAACGTTCGAAATAGGCCATACGCCGAAAGTCAAAACCACCCGGCTCGACCGGACCGTCCGGGGCCGAAAGATGGCCGGTCAGGATCACGGTCTGACCGGCCTTGGGTTCGTGATATGTTTCCTTGCCGTGCAGTGACACACGCACCCTGTCCGGCGTCCGTTCCGGTGTTGTCCGTTCCAGAACCACCCTGTCCAGCGTCAGCCTGATCACATCGCTTTGTGACCGATCAATCCAGACGATACGTCCCTGCACCGGGCCGTAATACCGAAAATCCAGCGTTGGGCTGGCGACAGTATGCACCCGCACCCCTGCAGCCAGCACACCCAAGGCAAGACAGGCCAGCATAACCGCAACCGGATACCCGCGTTCATTCCCGGCGAAACGCATTACGGCCCCGATCCCGAGCGTGACAGCCGCAACCCCATATACCGCCGCGCCGGGCTCTTGCGGCAACACGAACCACAGGCTTGCGCCAAGGCCGATGAACACGGCAACCCAGGGAAACAAATGCCCGCGCTGCCCCTCCAGGAATGTGTCGATCAGATGCAGGTTCCGCAACTCTTGCCCCTTGCGTCCAGCATCGCTAGACATGCGGCAAGGCTATACCTACCCTGGTTACCGAAAGGTTAAACGCGCCCATGCCCTCCCCTGTTGTCACACGTTTCGCACCGTCTCCGACCGGTTATCTGCATATCGGCGGCGCACGGACGGCGTTGTTCAACTGGCTTTATGCGCGGGGCCGTGGTGGAAAATTCCTGCTGAGGATCGAGGACACTGATCGGGAGCGGTCCACACCCGAGGCGACGACCGCGATCCTCAAAGGACTGAAATGGCTGGGTCTGGACCATGATGGCGAGGTGATCAGCCAATTTGCCCGGGCAGCACGCCATGCCGACGTTGCACGTCAGTTGCTGGACGAAGGACGCGCCTACAAGTGTTTCGCCTCTCAGGATGAGATCGAAAGCTTCCGCGAGGCCGCACGCGAAGCGGGGCAATCGACGCTTTATCGCAGCCCTTGGCGTGACGCCGATCCCGCAACACATCCCAAGGACCTGCCTTATGTGATCCGCATCAAGGCCCCGCAGGACGGCGAGACCGTGATCGAGGATCAGGTGCAGGGCCGTGTCGTGATCCGTAACGACCAGTTGGACGACATGGTTCTGCTGCGTGGTGACGGCACGCCAGTCTACATGCTGGCCGTGGTGGTGGACGATCACGATATGGGCGTCACCCATGTGATCCGGGGCGACGACCATCTCAACAATGCCGCCCGCCAGATGATGATCTATCATGCCATGGGCTGGACCGTGCCGGTCTGGGCGCATATCCCGCTGATCCATGGGCCTGACGGTAAGAAACTGTCCAAACGCCACGGCGCGCTGGGGGTCGAGGAATATCAGACCCTTGGCTATCCGGCCTCGGGCATGCGCAACTATCTGACCCGACTGGGTTGGAGCCATGGCGATGACGAGTTCTTCACCGATACGCAGGCGCGGGAATGGTTTGATCTGACGGGAATCGGCAAGTCTCCGGCCCGGCTGGATTTCAAGAAGCTTGAGAATATCTGCGGTCAGCATATCGCCGCGACCCCCGATGCTGCACTGCTGCATGAATTGATGGATTTCATCGCAGCGACCGGACAGACTGCCTTGCCCGCCCATAAGAAAGCCATGCTCTTCGCGGCCATGCCGCACCTCAAGGAACGGGCAAAAACATTCTTCGAACTGCTTGAAAAAGCAGAGTTCATTCTGGCGGACCGGCCCATTGTCGCTGACGAGAAAGCTGCGATTCATCTCAACGATGTATCCCGTGGTATACTGAGAGAATTGACGCCGCATTTGCAAAATGCTAGCTGGACACGGGGCGATCTTGAACACGTCCTGAACGAATTCGCACAGACGCAGGGAATGACATTCGGCAAGCTGGCAGGGCCCATGCGGGCCGCCATCGCAGGGCGCAGTGCCACGCCGAGTGTGTTCGACATGATGTTGGTGCTGGGCCGCGAGGAGAGCCTTGCTCGCCTGGTCGACGCAGCCGCCTGAGATCGGGTCACCCTTTCTTCAGGTGTTCAGAATAGAAAGGCGAACCCGATCTGCGGGCATCGCCAGTGAGGAAGGGACGATAATGACGACACCCAGCAAGACTGCGACGCTCAGCTTCGATGGCAAGAGCTTCGAATTGCCCATGTACACCCCGACTGCGGGTCCTGATGTGGTGGACATCCGCAAGCTTTATGCACAGGCGGGTGTGTTCACTTATGATCCCGGCTTTACGTCGACTGCCAGCTGCGACAGCACCATCACCTATATCGACGGTGATGAGGGGATTCTGCTGCATCGCGGATATCCGATCGATCAACTGGCCTCGAAATCGCATTTCCTCGAAGTGTGCTACCTGCTGCTTTACGGCGAGTTGCCCTCCTCGGCGCAGCTTGAGGATTTCGAGACGCTGGTGACACGCCACACGATGATCCACGAGCAGATGCACAACTTCTTCCGCGGTTTCCGCCGCGACGCGCATCCCATGGCCACAATGGTGGGCGTTGTTGGCGCGATGTCAGCCTTCTATCACGACTCGCTAGACGTGAATGACCCCTGGCAGCGTGAGGTCGCGTCAATCCGCCTGATCGCCAAGATGCCGACGATTGCTGCGATGGCGTATAAATATTCGATCGGTCAGCCTTTCGTTTATCCGCGCAATGATCTGGATTACGCGGCGAACTTCCTGCACATGTGTTTCTCGGTTCCGGCTGAAACCTATCACGTGAACCCGATCGTGGCCCGCGCGATGGACCGCATCCTGACGCTGCATGCGGATCACGAGCAGAACGCCTCGACATCGACCGTGCGTCTGGCCTCGTCGTCGGGGGCGAATCCCTTCGCCTGTATCGCCGCCGGGATCGCCTGCCTCTGGGGGCCGGCCCATGGCGGCGCGAACCAGGCCTGCCTCGAGATGCTGCGCGAGATCGGGACGGTTGACCGTATCCCCGAATTCATCGCCCGCGCCAAGGACAAGAACGACCCCTTCCGCCTGATGGGTTTTGGTCACCGGGTGTACAAGAACACCGACCCGCGCGCCAAAGTGCTCAAGCAATCGGCGGATGAGGTGCTGGAACTTCTGGGCGTCCACAACAACCCACTGTTGCAGGTTGCCAAAGAGCTTGAGCATGTCGCGCTCAACGATCCCTATTTCATCGAGAAAAAGCTGTTCCCGAATGTCGATTTCTACTCGGGTATCATTCTTGAAGCGATGGGTTTCCCGACTTCGATGTTCACGCCGATCTTCGCTCTCTCACGCACCGTGGGCTGGGTCAGCCAGTGGAAAGAGATGATCGCCGATCCGCAGATGAAGATCGGACGCCCGCGTCAGCTTTACATGGGCGAGACGACACGGGACTATGTGGACATCGAAAATCGCTGAGGATACCCGAACAGAAATGACAAACGGCGCCTCTTGGGGCGCCGTTTTTCGTTGTGACCCACGGACATCCGAAGACGTCCGCAGGACGGATAAGGTGCCTCAGCGACCCTCGAAACTGGCGGGACGCTTCTCAAGAAACGCCATCACGCCTTCCTTGAAATCACGGGTCTTGCCGCAGGTGCCCTGAAAGCGGCCTTCCATGGCCAGTTGATCCTCAAGACTGTTGTCCCAGCTCCCCCGGATCGCCTGTTTCACATGAGCGTAAGCAACGGTTGGCCCTTTGGCCAGATGCGCAGCACGCGCGCGCCACGTTGCGTCAAACGCATCATCGGCCACGGCTTCCCAGATCAGGCCCCAGTCATCGGCTTGGCTCGCGCTGATCTTGTCTGCGAACAGCGCCGCTCCCATCGCCTTTGCCGTCCCCATCTGTCGCGTCATCCAATAAGTGCCGCCCGCATCCGGGATCAGACCGATCCGGGTGAACGCCTGCAGGAAATAGGCGCTTTGGCTGGCGATCACCACATCCGCCGCCAGCGCAAGGTTCGCCCCTGCCCCGGCCGCGGCGCCATTCACGGCACTGATCGTGGGGATCGGGCAATCATAGATTGCCTGAAGCATCGGCAGGTATTCGTCGCGCAGCGTGCGCTCCATATCCAGATTGGCGGCATTGGCGCGGTCGCTCAGATCCTGACCCGAGCAGAAGGCGCGTCCCGCGCCTGTCAGCACCAAGACCCGCGCGGCCTTGCCCGCTGTGCGCGCCGCATCTGCGATCTCGGCCCGCATCTGGGTGTTGAGCGCGTTCATCTTGTCCGCGCGGTTAAGGGTCAGCACCGCAACATCATCAGTGATGTCCAGCGTGATGGTCTGATACTCCATGGGATCGGCCTTTCCTTGTCTCCGCCTCTTGGCGACACATTATCGCAGCGCGTGACAGGGGAAAGATCAAACCCGGCGTCAGTCCTCCAGAATCTTGCTGAGCTTGGCTTTTTCCTCGTCGCTCAGGTGACCGGCCCCCACTTCCGTCGCGGATTGGCGGGTGCGCAAATACGAAATACCAACGCCAAGGGCCAGTAACATCATCAAGGGACCAGCCGCCCAAAGCAGCCAGTTCGCCCCTCCCGTGGTCGGTTTCAGCAGCGCATACTCGCCATAACGATCCACGACAAACTCTACGACCTCCTGATCGCTATCCCCCGCGACCAGACGTTCGCGCACAAGAATCCGCATGTCACGGGCCAGTTCCGCATTGGACTCGTCAATGCTTTCATTCCGGCACACCATGCAGCGCAAGCCCCGCGACAACTCGCGCGCGCGGCTTTCCAGCGCTGGATCATCCAGTATCTCATCGGGTAGCACTGCATAGGCAGGTGCCGCCGTCATGATTGACAGCGGCGCCAAGCCAACCAAGGCCAGCCACAAGGCCAGGAACAGACGCATCATTCCGCAGGCACTCCCGCCGTCGGTTCACGGCGCGCCGCACCTGCGGCCACCCGGAAACGCCGGTCACTGATGCTGAGCATCCCGCCAAGCGCCATCAGGATGGTGCCGCCCCAGATCCAGTTGGCCAAGGGCTTGTAATAGGTGCGGATCGCCCAACCACCGTTGGCCTGCGGATCGCCGATCACCACATAGACATCGCGCCAGAAGCCGATATCGATGGCGGCCTCGGTCGTGGGCATCTCCGCCACCGGATAGAAACGCTTTTCCGGTGTCAGGGTGGAAATCGCTTCTCCGTCACGGGACAGCTCGACCCATCCCATGGTCGAGATGTAATTCGGCCCCTCGACCTGCCGCACATCGGTCAGGTTAAGCGTGAAGCCAGCCACTTCAAACGGTTCGTTGAACTGGACGACACGGATATCCTCCTGCTGCCACGCCAGATGGCCGGCGATCCCCATCATGGTCACGCCAAAACCGGCATGGGCCACAGCCTTGCCCCAATCAGCCCGCGGCAAGCGGCTCAAGCGACCAAACCGGCCCGCAATCTCACCCCGCCCGGTCCGCGACCAGACATCGACCAAGGCGCCGGAAATCAGCCATGTCCCCAGGAACAGACCGACCGGACCCAGCGCCGAGCGACCGGTCTGCAACGCAAAGGCCAGCACTGCAACCGACAAGGCCAGAATGAACGCCGGAATCAGGGGCCGGAAGCTCCGCCCCACCTCTGCCCGCTTCCATGGCATCATGGCCCCGATGGGCAGGATAGCCCCCAGCACCACCATGAAGGGGGTGAAGGCCATATCAAAGAACGGCGGCCCGACCGACAGTTTACGGTCAAACAGCATCTCCGCGATCAGTGGCCAGATCGTTCCGATGAACACGACGAAACAGGACACAGCCAGCAGGATGTTGTTGAACACCAGCGCACTTTCGCGGCTGACAAGGCTGAACACGCCCTTGGCTTCCATCGAAGCGGCGCGAAACGCGAACAAGGTCAGCGCCCCGCCCATGAAAAAGCCCAGGATCATCAGGATGAACACGCCGCGTTCGGGATCATTGGCAAAGGCATGCACCGAGGTGATCACGCCCGACCGGACGATGAACGTCCCGATCAGCGAAAAGCCAAAGGCCAGAATCGCCAGCAGGATGGTCCAGCTTTTCAGGCTTTCCCGCTTTTCCACCACGATCGACGAATGCAGCAGGGCTGCGGCCAGAAGCCATGGCATGAAGCTTGCATTCTCGACCGGGTCCCAGAACCAGAAACCGCCCCAGCCCAGTTCGTAATAGGCCCACCAACTGCCAAGGCCGATCCCGATGGTCAGGTTGACCCATGCCAGCAAGGTCCACGGACGCACCCAGCGCCCCCATGCGGCATCGACGCGTCCCTCGATCAGGGCCGCGACCGCAAAGGAGAAGGCAAGGCTCAAGCCGACATAGCCCAGATAAAGGAAGGGCGGATGGAAGGCCAAACCGGGGTCCTGCAACAACGGGTTCAGGTCTTGCCCGTCGAAGGGCGGCACCGTCATGCGTATGAACGGGTTCGACGTGAAGATGATGAAGGCGAAAAACGCAACCGATACCGAGGATTGCACCGCCAGCACGCGCGCCTTGAGCGTGGGCGGCAAATTGCCCCCGAACCACGCCGCCATTGCGCCGAACAGCGTCAGGATCAGCACCCAGAGCAGCATCGACCCCTCATGGTTCCCCCAGACACCGCTGATCTTGTAGATCATGGGTTTGAGCGAGTGAGAGTTCTGCACCACCAGTGCCACCGAGAAATCGGAGGTCACGAAAGCATATGTCAGCGCGCCGAAGGAAAACGCCGTCAGCATGAATTGCGCGTTGGCCGCAGGTTCGGCCATGGCCATCCAGCCCGGCCAGCGTTGATGCGCGCCAATCAGCGGCACCACCGCCTGAACACAGGCGACAAGGAAGGCAAGGATGAGGGCGAAATGTCCGAGTTCTACTATCATGCGCCTGTTATAGTGCGTGCTTGGATGCTGGCCAAACGGAATCGGTATTCCACGGTGTTCACATTGTCGCGGCCCGTCAGGGCGATCACCGCCCACCCACTGGGTCGGAATGGGGCGTTGCCGATCCGCGCCGCCAATCGGCAAGTGCCGGATTGTCGGCCGCGTCAGGCGCATCAGGACCCGGTGCCGTCGCAACGGATGTCTCCACAGCTGCCGCCTGACCCGCATCAAGCGCGCGCAGCGCCTTGATGTTGTCCACAACCCGCGGCACCTGCGCCATGGTTTGCGCGACCCGGACCTGAAACTCCTGCCCTTTGGCCTGATGCCGCGCACCGAAATAAAAGGATACGATCGCCCCCAGAAGCCACCATAGTGGCTCTGGCACCAGCGCAATGCCCTGCATCCGGCTGGCGAACCAGACCGGATCGACCATCGCCGACACGAACAGCCCCAATGTGCCAAGCGCCATCAGTGGGCGCGGCAGGCGGTTGGCGGCATCCACCATCCGGTCAAACCAGCCCTGGCGCGCCAATGTAAACTCTGCGCCGAACTGCGTCAAAGCCGCCTGCCTGAGGGCTGCGTCACGCGCAGCATCTTCCTCGGCGTTTGCACGAAAGACCTCGGCGGTTTCACGCAAGACATTGCGCCCGCCTCCGAAAACCGCAGTCAGGACCGTGTCGATCAATGCCATTGCGCGGTCCTCGTTGCGAACTCGGTCTGGCTCAGATGATAGCGGGGGTGGATGAATTCCTCGGCCCGCTTGATCCACCCGCCCTTGGTGCCGTTCTGACTACGCGCGAATTTCCGGCTGGAGGGCCGCAAGTCGGCCAGTCGCAGATAATAGTTGCGCCGCGCGATGCCATAGGCATCGGCCAGATGATCAGGGGCGGCAGCGGCGGCCGCTTGACTGGCGGCGATGGTCTGCGGACCCACGATCCCGTCAACGGTGACGGTTTGGCCCATCTGACGCAGCAGGCGTTGCAGGATTTTCACCGCATTGGCACCGGCATTCACATACATGTCGAACACGCTGGCCTGAATCCGCTCGGGCAAACGGTCAAGTCCGGGGGCACGGAAGTAATGTTCGACGAAAATCTCGGCGGCGCGGGGCTGTGTCATCGCCTCGACATCGGCAATTGTCACTTTGCCATCGTTGGTCAGATCCAATCCAAGGCGACGCATTGTCCCAATGGTCACGCCATGCTTCGTGGCCCCACCCGGATCGGCGTGATCATTCACGAAGCCACCCTCGCGGGCGACGATATCCTGTGCGATCTGGTTGACTGTCTGCATGCTGTCTGACCCCAAATATTTCGGGATCAGGCTGATGCATGGACCTTAATTTCGACAAAACAGGCCGCGCGGCCCCGGCATCACAAGGTTAACTGTCCGCCCCTTCCGAGGTCGGCTCCTTGTAAACGCCCTGCTCTTTCAGCGCGTCGATCACCTCGGCGGGCATATAGGTCTCGTCGTGTTTTGCAAGGATTTCCGAGGCTTCGAAAACACCATCGACCAGACGACCGGTGCCCACCATGCCCTCGTTCTCGGTGAAAAGATCGGGAAGCACACCTGAATAGACAACCGGGATACTCGCCCCACCATCGGTCACACTGAAGCGGATCTGCTCGCCCTGACCGCGCACGATGCTGCCTTCCTCGACCAGACCGCCGATGCGGAACACCTCGTTCGGGCCGGGCGGTTCGGCGATGATCTGGCTGGGCGCGCGGAAAAAGTTGATACCATCGCGCATGGCATAGCCGATCAACCCGGTCGAGATCATCAGCGCGACGGCCGCCAGTGCCACGATCTGGATGCGGCGTTTCTTCTTCAATCCACCCATTGCCATCTTGCGTCTCCTTGTCCCGGTTTACGGGAAACAGGGGGCCAGCATCAGCCCCGTCGTCTCATCTTCACCTAACATCAGATTCGCGTTTTGCAACGCTTGACCGCTGCTACCTTTTGTCAAGTTGTCCAGCGCGGCGATCACGATTGTCCGGCCCGGGCGCCGGTCAGCCACCACACCGATATGGCAGAAGTTGGATCCGCGGATATGGCGCGTGCTGGGATGCTGGCCGAAGGGCAGCACTTGCAGGAAAGGCTCCTCGGCATAAGCGGCACTCAGCACCTCATGGATGCGAGCGGCGTCACCCTTGACATAAACGGTCGCCAGAATGCCGCGGTTGGCAGGGATCAGATGCGGCGTGAACTGCACCTGAACCGGACGGCCTGCGATGGCGGATAACTCCTGATCAAATTCACCAAGGTGGCGATGCACACCACCGACGGAATAGGCGTGATACCCCTCGGACAATTCCGCATGCAGCAGGTTTTCCTTGAGGCTGCGCCCCGCACCGGACACCGCGCACTTCAGATCAAGGATGATATCATCCAGATCGATCACACCCTCGGCAATCAGCGGACGCAGCGCATATTGGCCGGTCGCCGCGTTGCAACCCGTGCCCGCGACCAACCGCGCAGCGCGGATTTCGTTGCGATAAAACTCGGTCAGACCATAGACAGCCTCGGCCTGACATTCGAGCGCGGCATGGTCATTGCCATACCAGCGCTTGTATTCCGCCGGGTCGCGCAGCCGGAAATCGGCAGACAGGTCCACGATCTTGAGGGTTTTGGGCAGATCGCGGATCACCTCCTGCGATGTCGCATGCGGCAGCGCGCAAAAGCACAGATCGACACCCGCGAAATCAATCTCCTCGATCTTCTGCAGAACCGGCAGGTCCAGATGGCGCAGATGCGGGAACACATCGGCCATGCTTTGCCCGGCCTTGGAATTGGCCCCCATCGCGGTAATGCGCATGTTGGGATGCGTGGCGATCAGGCGGACAAGCTCTGCCCCCGTATAACCAGAAGCCCCCAGAATCGCGATGTTATGCGGCATGTCATCTGTCCTTCTATGCACCAGCACGGCGTCTGATGCAGTTTGTATCATCATCTACATTAGAAACGGAAACTTTGCGCGGGATCAACCAGCGGACCGAAACGTGATCTGACGACGCAGGAATTGCGTGGCCCGGTCCGATACCCGGCGCGGATCGCCAGTGGTCAGGAACAGATCATCTGTTCCGGCGCCCAACATCTCGGGGCGGCGGCTCAGATAATCGGCAAGGCTTTCGGCCACAAGATTGGCCTGAGAATAGACCTGCACATCCGCCCCAAGCGCATCCTGAAACACCTGCTGCATCAGCGGATAGTGCGTGCAACCCAGAATGGCCGCCTCAGGCCGGGGCATCTTGCGCTTCAGCGCATCGACATGGGACCGCACCAGCGCCTCGGCGAGGATCATGTCACCGTCCTCAATGGCATCGACGACACCGCCGCAGGCCTGCGCCTCGACATCCACACCGATGGCGCGGAATGCCAGTTCGCGCTGAAAGGCGCGGCTGGCCACAGTTGCGGGGGTGGCAAACAGTGCGACATGCTTCACCGCCACTTCACGCGGCGGAGAGTTGTCGCCCCATTGCCGTTCCGTCAACGCCTCGATCAGCGGCACGAAGACGCCCAGCACCCGCTTGCCGGGGGGCACGCCCGCCTCCTGCATCCGGCGCAGGGCGGCGGCGCTGGCCGTATTGCAAGCCAGGATCACCAGATCGCAGCCATGCGACCACAGATATTCCACGGCGGCCTTGGTCAGCCGATACACATCATCGGCATCACGAACCCCATATGGCGCATGG
>NCJR01000216.1 GCA_002282555.1 Rhodobacterales bacterium 34-62-10 | reverse complement strand
CGCAGAAATCCGCGCGCGCGCCGCGTCGGGGCCGGATGACAGGCCGGTGGAGGGCACGCCGCCCTGCACCCCGGCTGTGAGGAACCGGTCCCAGTTCTGCGCCAGTTTGGGGCCCATCTGGGCCAGTTCGAAATCCTCGCGCAGACGTTCCCCGGCCGAGACGAGTTCGTCCGAGAGGAAGGGTTTGCCCGCCTTGTCGCGCCGGCGGGCCAAGGCCAGAAGGGGGGATTCATTGACGCAATAGCGCATCCTGCGGCGCGGGCTGTCGGGGGACGGGTCCTGCGCGGTGTCGGGGGCATCGGGCTGATACCCCTGCCCCGCAAAGCGCGCCTGCCCTTCGGCCATGCCGCGCCGGGCCATGTTTTCCGCCTCGGCCATCAGAGTGGCCAGCGCAGAGCGGCCCAGACCGGTGATGCGGTAGCGCGAAATCCGCCCCGGTGTGTCGCAGATGATCCATTCCTTCAACGCCATGGCCTGTGCCACGGCGCGGTCCACCACGGCGGTGCGGGTCGTGGTGCCGCCCGGGGTGTCGCGCACGACGACCGCCTTGTCCATTTCGGCGGCCACGGCCAGAACCGCGCCGGGTTCGGCCAGCCGTCTGAGCACGCGCCGCCCCTCGCGGCGCAGGACGTCGTTCGAGGGCGTGGCATCGGGTGCCGGAACCTGGGTGTCTTCTTGGGTTTCAAGGTCTGTCTGCATGGGCACAACCTCCTTCTGCGGGGCATGGAACTGCGCCGGGGCCGATGTCTGGGCCGGGGCGCGCGTGAAATGAATGGTGCCAAGGCGACGCAGCGCCTCATCGACCAGAAGATCGTCGCGGCGGTTTTCAAGCCGGCGGATCTGGCGCAGCACGGTCGAGGCGTGGCAGCCCGCGCTGCGTGCCAGGGCACGGATCGGCAGCCCGGCTTCGGTATGGGCCAGATAGCGCAGCGCGTCCTGTGGCACCCATGTCGGGGCACGAGACAGCACAGGCTGACCCGCTGGCGCAGGATCCGGCGCAGCGCCCCTGTCAACGGTTGTCATCCCAGCCCCTCCTGTCAATCTTATCCACAGGTTATCCCCAGACGAAGCTACAACCTATGAATGCACTTCTTACCAGTTAGTTAACAATCACGCCTTTGGGTCATAATTGTTTCCAAATTTTAAATAATGACAAAGGCGGCGTGCGCTGCTTTGGCGTGGCGCGCAACATCCCCGTGTTTCGTGATTGTCTGGATGCAACCGGGCGCTGTGCCCGGTGCTGCACAGGGACAACGCCCATGACCGATATCCTGCACCGACTTGACCATCTGCGCCGTCCGCGCCTTCTGATCCGCGCAGCGCGGATCGGGGCGGAAGATTATCGGCGCGACATTCACCTGCCGCGGCTGCTGGGCCATGGCGCGGTGCCGCGCCCTGTGGTGGCGCTGGAACGTCTGATGGAGAGCGAGGCGGCGCTTGATGATTGCCGGCGTGCGCATGATGCGGGCTATTCGACGATCCGCCATGTCGAGGTGATGATCGCCGTGATCGGCGAGGCGCGGATCCTGCGGGCCAGCTATCCCGCGCTGGTGCCGCAGGGAAGCCCTGCCACGGCCCCTGCCCCTGCCACGGCCCCTGAGATTGCCACGCCGGTGCTGTTGGCGGTGGAGTGACGCGGGGTCTGGTCGCGCCGTGAAACGCGACAGGGCGACCGGTCGGGCCGCCCTGTCAGGAACCGGGTCGCAGGCGCGGCTTACATGAAGGCGTCGGCCATGCTTTCCTTTTTCTGCGTCACAAAGGCGGTCAACGCCTCGGCAATCGCGGGGTCCATGGCGGGTTGCTGGTAATTGGCCAGAATCTGATCGACCTTTGCGCCGGCCAGTGCCATGGTGTCGCGCGCGCCTTCCTCGTGCCATGTCTCATAGGGTTTGTAGTCGAACACGTCCGAGCGCCAGAAGGCGGATTTGAAATTCGCCTGCGTATGGGCGCAGCCCAGATAGTGCCCAGAGGGGCCGACCTCGCGGATGGCACCCATGGCTTGGGCGTTTTCATCCATCGCGACGCCCTCGGCGAATTTGTGCAGCGCGCCCAACTGGTCGGCGTCCATCACGAATTTCTCGAAGCTGGAGACAAGACCGCCCTCCAGCCAGCCGCAGGCATGCAGCATGAAGTTCACACCTGACAGCAGGCCCATGTTCAGGCTGTTGGCGGTTTCGTAAGCCGCCTGCGCGTCGGGCAGTTTCGAGCCGCAGAACGAGCCCGCCGAGCGATAGGGCAGACCCATGCGGCGCGCGAGTTGTCCTGCGCCATAGGTGATGTGGCTGGCCTCGGGCGTGCCAAAGGTGGGCGCGCCGGAGTTCATGTCGATGGATGTGACGAACGCCCCGAAGATCACCGGCGCGCCTTTGCGCACCAATTGGCTATAGGCGATGCCGGCCAGAACCTCGGCCAGAACCTGCGTCAGCGTGCCTGCCACCGACACAGGCGCCATGGCCCCGCCCACGATGAAGGGCGAGATGATGCAGGCCTGATTGTTGCGGGCGTAAACCTCGAGACTGCCCATCATCACATCGTCGAAGGTCATCGGCGAGTTGATGTTGATCAGGCTGGTCATCACCGTGTTGTCGCGCACGAAATCGCGGCCGAACAGGATTTCGCACATATCCACCGAATCCTGCGCGCGGCTGGGTTCCGTGACCGATCCCATGAAGGGCTTGTCCGACAGGGTCATATGCGCGTGCAGCATGTCCAGATGGCGCTTGTTGACCGGAATGTCGGTGGGCTCGCAGACCGTGCCGCCGGAATGGTGCAGCCATTTGGACATATAGCCCAGCTTCACGAATTTGCGGAAATCCTCCATCGTGGCATAGCGGCGGCCACCTTTGGCATCATGCACGAAGGGCGGGCCGTAGACGGGGGCGAGGACGAGGTTCTTGCCGCCCACCACCACGTTGCGCGCGGGATTGCGGGCGTGCTGGGTGTATTCCCTGGGCGCGGTCGCGCATAGCTGACGCGCAAGGCCCCGCGGGATGCGGACGCGCTCGCCTTCGATCTCGGCCCCGGCATTGCGCCACAGCGCGAGGGCGGCGGGGTTGTTGACGAAATTCACCCCGATCTCGGCCAGGATGGTTTCGGCGTTGGTCTCGATGATCTCCAGCGCCTCCTCGGTCAGCACTTCGAAATTGGGGATGTTGCGGCGGATATATTGGGCCGTTTCGAAGGAGACGGCCCCACGCTCGGCGCGCCGTGCGGCACCTCCGCCGCCACGGGCCGGTCTGCGCGTCTGAACCTCTGTCATCTGTCTGATCCTTCATGCCGATGCCCCCGCCCCTCTGGCGGGTTTGCCACCTGATACCGGGTTCGTCGAAGGGCTTGGGCGCAAAATCCGGCCATTGAGGGGGAAAAGCGACATATCCGCCGCTTGGCGCGCCTCTGGCCCCCGTGCAGAGACTTGCGCAGGCGCGGGGCTTGGCCTAGGAGGCTGACATGAGCCAGACATCCCATGACCGCCTTCTCATCATCGACTTTGGCAGCCAGGTGACGCAGCTGATCGCGCGTCGTCTGCGCGAGTTGAACGTCTATTGCGAAATCCATCCCTATCAGAAGGTCACGGATGCCTTTCTGGCGGAATTTGCGCCGAAAGCCGTGATCCTGTCGGGGGGGCCGGACAGCGTGACCCGCGTAGGTTCGCCGCGCCCGCCCGAAAGCGTGTTCACGCTGGGCGTGCCGCTTCTGGGTATCTGCTATGGCCAGCAGGTCATGATGGAGATGCTGGGCGGCAAGGTCGAATCGGGCCATGGCACGGCCGAGTTCGGGCGCGCCTATGTGACGCCGGCGAATGGGCGGATTGATCTGCTCAACGGCTGGTTCCTCGAGGCGCGCGAGCAGGTCTGGATGAGCCATGGCGATCACGTCAGCCGCATCGCGCCGGGGTTCGAGGTCTATGGCACCTCGCCCAATGCGCCCTATGCCATCACGGCGGATCTGACGCGGCGGTTCTATGCGGTGCAGTTCCACCCCGAGGTGCATCACACGCCCAATGGCAAGACGCTCTATGAGAATTTCGTGCGCGATGCGGGCT
The DNA here is from genome assembly GCA_002282555.1 of Rhodobacterales bacterium 34-62-10. Classification (GTDB taxonomy): domain Bacteria; phylum Pseudomonadota; class Alphaproteobacteria; order Rhodobacterales; family Rhodobacteraceae; genus Seohaeicola. Next base: position 19 of record NCJR01000216.1, on the reverse strand, counting down.
TTACCGGCGACTGGACCAT
>NCJR01000016.1 GCA_002282555.1 Rhodobacterales bacterium 34-62-10 | reverse complement strand
CCGGTTCCGGCTAGGACGAGGGTCGACATCCGTTTTCGTCGTGGTGGCGATGAAAGCAACCGAATTGCAGAAGCCTTGGAGTGGGAGCATGGCAAGCTTGGCTGGTGGTGGGACATCATCGCCTACCGCATTGTTAAATGATGTGTTGTAAACTTGCAATATGGGACTTGGGCCAAACCACGACTGGTCAAGCCACGCAGCCGATAGTTTTGGGCTATTGGCTGTGGTGGCCGAGGATGCCAAAGGCTTTGCAGATCTGGGTCTGACCCCGATTTCGCTCGAGTCGGTTCTGCCGGATTACCTATGGCCCTATCGCCCGTCCGGTCAGTATGCCGCCATCAAGGCATCGGCCAAGAACCTGCGCCAGCACTGAACACGCTCAGGAATAGGCATAGATCAGCAGGACTATGCCCAGAATGACGCGGTAGATGACATAGGGTGTGAAACTGACGCTGAGCAGCAAACGCATCATCACACTCAGCGCCAGCAGGGCTGCGAAGAAGGCAAAGACGGCTGCAATCGCACCATCGCGGGCGGCGGCCAGGTCTGCGTTCATCGCGACCTCAGCCCCCAGAAGCAGGCCTGATGCCATGATCGTCGGGATCGACATCAGCATGGACAGACGGGCCGCATCATGGCGGGCATAGCCCAAGAGGCGCCCGCCCGTGATCGTGATGCCCGAACGTGACGTGCCGGGGATCAGGGCCACAACCTGCCACAACCCCATGATCGCTGCATCGCGGATGGTCCACTCCTCTGCCGTCTTCTGGGTCGGTCCGCGCTGGTCGGCCCAATAGAGCACGAGCCCGAAGATCAGCATCGTCCAGCCGATCACAGCGACGCCGCGCATCATGTCGTCCAACCCGGTCAGGTTCAGGACAAGGCCCACGATCACAACCGGCACGGTCGCTATCGCAAGGCACATCGCCAGCCAAGCGCCCTGTGTATCAATCTTGCCCCGCAGCATCCGGGGCAATCCAAGCAGCGCCATGCGCACATCCGACCAGAAATAGAGAATCACGGCCAGAAGTGTGCCGACATGAACCGCCACATCAATCACCTGCCCCTGATCCTGCATCCCTGTCAGGGCCGGTAAAAGAATCAGATGACCAGATGAGGAAACCGGAAGAAATTCGGTCAGGCCTTGGATCATGGCCACAAGAAAAAGATGGAACAGCGGCACTGCGTCTAACTCCTGCTTTGTGCCAGAAAGGTATAAGCTATTGGTTGACTGGGGAAAGTATCGATTTAGGTCCGATTCGGACATAAAAAACACGTAATTCCGTCATTCATGCCGCACAGCAGCGAAGGAAATCGCATAATAGGTCAGCTGTTCTGACTTTTAAACTGATTTTGCTTGGTTTAGAAGGTGCTGAACATGATTTGATCGGAGCTCCCCGTGGCCAAACAACCGATGCTGAAGTTTATCTCGGTCGACCGTGATATGCCCCAGAAACGCGACGCAGAAGAGCGGCGGCATGATTTTCACGAGATTTACGCCGAATACGCCGATGCCAAAGCCAAGGAGCAGGCAAGCCGGTGCAGCCAATGTGGTGTGCCCTACTGCCAGACCCATTGCCCGTTGCACAACAACATCCCTGACTGGCTTCGCCTGACCGCCGAAGGGCGGTTGCAGGAAGCCTATGAGATCAGTCAGGCCACCAACACTTTCCCTGAGATCTGTGGGCGCATTTGCCCGCAGGATCGTCTTTGTGAAGGCAATTGCGTCATCGAACAATCCGGTCATGGAACCGTGACAATCGGTGCAATCGAAAAATACATAACCGATACGGCATGGGAACAGGGTTGGGTCAAGCCGATCGTCCCCGTGATGGAGCGGGATCAGTCGGTGGGTATCATCGGTGCCGGTCCCGGTGGGCTGGCAGCGGCGGATGTTCTGCGTCGTGCGGGCGTGCAGGTTACTGTTTATGACCGTTATGACCGCGCGGGCGGCTTGCTGACCTATGGTATCCCCGGCTTCAAGCTGGAGAAAGATGTGGTCATGCGCCGTAACGAGCAGTTGGAGCAGGGCGGCGTCGAATTCGTGCTGAATTGCAATGTGGGCGACGACATCAGCTTTGATGCTATCCGCGGCAAACATGATGCTGTGGTTATCGCGACCGGGGTCTACAAAACGCGCGATCTGGAGGGCGAGGGTGCCGATGCCGACGGGATCGTGCGCGCCATCGATTATCTGACCGCCAGCAATCGCAAAAGCTTTGGCGATGATGTGCCCGAATACGATAGTGGAGAGTTGAACGCCGCAGGCAAGCGGGTCGTGGTCATTGGCGGTGGCGACACGGCGATGGATTGCGTGCGGACCGCCATCCGTGAGGGAGCGACATCGGTGAAGTGCCTATATCGTCGTGACCGCGCCAACATGCCGGGTAGTCAGCGCGAAGTTCAGAACGCCGAGGAAGAAGGCGTTATTTTCGAATGGCTGAGCGCGCCAAAAAGCTTTGTCGGTGATCCAGTCACCGGCGTTGTGGTGCAAAAAATGCGCCTGGGGGCACCGGATGCAACCGGTCGCCAGTCGCCCGAAGTCATTGAGGGCGCAGATTACGTCGAAGAAGTCGACATGGTGATCAAGGCGCTGGGTTTTGAGCCCGAGGATCTGCCGAAGCTTTGGGGTGTGGACGGACTTGAAGTCACCCGTTGGGGGACGATCCGTGCCGAATACACCACTGGCAAGACCAGCCTCGACGGTGTCTTTGCTGTCGGTGACATCGTGCGCGGTGCCAGCCTTGTGGTCTGGGCGATCCGTGACGGGCGCGATTCCGCACAGGCGGTTCTGGAATACCTCAACGGTGCGCGCGCGGTCGCGGCTGAGTAACAGGTGGCATGGCATGCGCCATGCCGTGACAGAAGATATACTTCCGACAGGGCCTTTGGCCCGACCCGGCACAGAATGAAAGGTTTAACCCATGACCAAATATGACGAGAGCTGGGCGGTCGCCGAGGAAGCCAAGCGCAAGTGGATGGCCGAGAATGGTCTCTATTCCGAGGAGGAGGAGCATTCCTCTTGCGGTGTGGGTCTGGTCGTGTCCATCGACGGCAAGCCGTCGCGCAAGGTTGTGGAGAATGGGATCAACGCGCTCAAGGCGATCTGGCATCGCGGCGCGGTCGATGCCGATGGAAAGACCGGCGATGGCGCGGGCATCCATGTGCAGATCCCCGTCCCCTTCTTCTATGATCAGATCCGCCGCACAGGTCATGAGCCCAAGACAGATCACCTGATGGCCGTAGGTCAGGTCTTTCTGCCGCGTACCAATTTTGGCGCGCAGGAAACCTGTCGGACCATCGTGGAAACCGAAGTCTTGCGGATGGGATATTACATCTATGGCTGGCGACATGTGCCGGTGGATGTCACCTGTCTTGGCGAAAAGGCGAATGCCACCCGCCCTGAGATCGAACAGATCCTGATTTCGAACATCAAGGGCGTGGATGAGGAAACCTTTGAGCGTGAGCTTTATGTGATCCGCCGCCGGATCGAGAAAGCCGCTATCGCGGCGGGCATTCAGGGCATGTATATCTGCTCACTGTCCTGCCGGTCGATCATCTACAAGGGCATGATGCTGGCCGAGCAGGTCGCGGAATTCTATCCCGATCTGCAGGACCCGCGTTTCGAATCCGCCTTCGCGATCTATCACCAGCGCTACTCCACCAACACCTTTCCGCAGTGGTGGCTGGCGCAACCCTTCCGCATGCTGGCCCATAACGGCGAGATCAACACGCTGCGCGGCAACATCAACTGGATGAAATCGCACGAGATCCGCATGGCATCGGGTGCCTTTGGCGATCTGGCCGAGGACATCAAGCCGATCGTGCAGGCAGGATCGTCAGACTCCGCAGCGCTTGATTCCGTGTTTGAGGTTTTGGTTCGCGCAGGCCGTTCGGCACCGATGGCAAAAACCATGCTGGTGCCAGAATCTTGGTCCAAGCAGGCGGTGGAACTGCCGCAAAGCTGGCGTGACATGTACTCCTACTGCAACTCGGTCATGGAGCCATGGGATGGCCCTGCTGCGTTGGCGATGACAGATGGCCGATGGGTCTGCGCCGGTCTGGACCGCAACGGTCTGCGCCCGATGCGCTATGTCGTGACGGGGGATGGTCTGCTGATCGCTGGGTCCGAGGCAGGGATGGTACCGATCAAGGAAGCGACCGTCCGTGAAAAGGGCGCGCTTGGGCCGGGGCAGTTGATTGCCGTCGATATGAAAGAAGGCAAGCTTTTCCACGATTCCGAGATCAAGGATCGTCTGGCCGCCGCCCAGCCCTTTGGCGAGTGGGTCGGAAAGATCAATGAACTGGATGAAGCGCTGGCCGGTGTGACCGAAGCGCCGCTGTTCAGCGGGGCAGAATTGCGCAAGCGTCAGATCGCAGCAGGCTATACGATCGAGGAACTGGAGCAGATCCTTGCGCCCATGGCTGAGGACGGAAAGGAAACGCTGGCCTCGATGGGGGACGACACGCCCGCGGCGGTGCTATCCACGAAGTATCGCCCACTGTCGCATTTCTTCCGCCAGAACTTCAGCCAGGTCACGAACCCGCCCATCGACAGCTTGCGCGAATTCCGTGTGATGAGCCTCAAGACTCGGTTCGGCAACCTCAAGAACGTGTTGGATGAAAGCAGCGCCCAGACTGAGATTCTGGTGCTGGACAGTCCCTTTGTTGGCAATGCCCAGTGGGATGAGGTGACGCGCAACTTCAACGCGCCGCTGGTCGAGATTGACTGCACCTTCGCCGTGGGTGGGGATAGCGATGCGCTTCGCAAAGGTCTTGAGCGTATCCGCGCCGAGGCTGAGGATGCCGTGCGTTCGGGTGCCGGGCATCTGGTCCTGACCGATCACAAGCAAGGCGTCGAACGCGCGCCAATGCCGATGATCCTTGCGACCAGTGCTGTGCATTCGCATCTGACGCGCAAAGGTCTGCGGACCTTCTGCTCGCTGAACGTGCGGTCGGCGGAATGTATCGACCCGCATTACTTCGCCGTTCTGATCGGGTGTGGTGCCACGGTTGTGAACCCCTATCTGGCTGAAGACAGCATCGCCGACCGTATCGCGCGTGGTCTGATCGAAGGGACATTGACCCAAGCGATGCGCCGTTATCGTGATGCCATTGATCAAGGTCTGCTGAAAATCATGGCGAAGATGGGCATTTCGGTCGTGTCGTCCTATCGTGGCGGTCTGAACTTTGAGGCTGTTGGCCTGTCACGTGCGATGTGTGCGGAATATTTCCCCGGTATGACCAGCCGCATCAGCGGCATCGGCGTCACGGGCATCCAGCGCAAGGCCGAGGAGGTTCACGCCAAGGGCTGGCTGGGCGGCACGGACGTTCTGCCCATCGGTGGTTTCTACAAGGCGCGGCGGTCTGGCGAGACGCATGCATGGGAAGCGACGTCGATGCATTTGTTGCAGACGGCTTGCAACAAGGCCAGCTTCGAGATCTGGAAGCAGTATTCCGCCAAGATGCAGGCCATGCCGCCGATCCATCTGCGCGACCTGCTGGCGATCAAGCCACTGGGTGCCTCCATCCCGATCGAGGAGGTGGAAAGCATCACGTCAATCCGCAAGCGGTTCGTGACACCCGGCATGTCGCTGGGCGCTTTGTCGCCCGAGGCGCACAAGACCCTGAACGTTGCGATGAACCGTATCGGTGCCAAGTCCGACAGCGGCGAGGGTGGCGAGGATCCGGCGCATTTCGTGCCGGAACCGAATGGCGATAACCCCAGCGCCAAGATCAAGCAGGTGGCCTCAGGTCGTTTTGGCGTCACCGCAGAATACCTGAACCAGTGCGAAGAGCTGGAAATCAAGGTCGCCCAAGGTGCCAAGCCCGGCGAAGGTGGTCAGTTGCCCGGTATGAAGGTCACCGATCTGATTGCCCGTCTGCGCCATTCGACCAAAGGCGTGACGCTGATCAGCCCGCCGCCGCATCACGACATCTACTCGATCGAGGATCTGGCGCAGCTGATCTATGACCTCAAGCAGATCAACCCGCGCGCCAAGGTCACCGTGAAGCTGGTGGCACAGTCGGGCGTCGGCACGATTGCGGCGGGCGTGGCCAAGGCCAAGGCAGATATCATCCTGATTTCGGGTCACAATGGCGGCACCGGGGCATCGCCTGCAACCTCGATCAAATATGCGGGTCTGCCGTGGGAAATGGGCCTGACCGAGGCGCATCAGGTTCTGTCGATGAACAACCTGCGCGACCGGATCACGCTGCGGACCGATGGTGGTCTGCGGACCGGTCGTGACATCGTGATGGCCGCGATGATGGGAGCCGAGGAATACGGCATCGGCACCGCCGCCCTGATCGCCATGGGCTGCATCATGGTGCGTCAGTGTCAGTCGAATACCTGCCCCGTCGGTGTCTGCACGCAGGACGAGGCGCTGCGCGCCAAGTTTACGGGCAACGCCGACAAGGTGGTGAACCTGATCACCTTTTACGCGCAAGAAGTGCGCGAGATTCTGGCCAGCATCGGTGCACGCAGCATGGATGAGGTGATCGGTCGCGCTGATCTTCTGTCACAGGTCAGCCGTGGATCGGCGCATCTGGACGATCTGGACCTGAACCCGCTTCTGATCACGGTCGATGGTGCTGGTGACATAGTCTATGACCGTTCCAAGCCGCGCAACGTGGTGCCCGACACGCTGGATGCCGAGATCGTGCGCGATGCCGCGCGCTTCCTTGAGGATGGCGAGAAGATGCAGTTGTCATATGCGGTGCAGAACACGCACCGTACCGTGGGAACGCGTGTGTCCAGCCATATCGTCAAGCGCTTCGGGATGCGTAACGCGCTGCAACCGAACCACCTGACGGTCAAGCTGACGGGATCTGCCGGACAAAGCCTTGGGGCATTCGCCGCGCCGGGGTTGAAGCTGGAAGTGTCGGGCGATGCCAATGACTATGTGGGCAAGGGGCTGTCGGGTGGCACGATTGTTGTGCGTCCACCCATGGCCAGCCCGCTTGTCGCATCGGATAACACGATCATCGGCAACACGGTGCTTTACGGCGCAACGGATGGTTACCTGTTCGCGGCAGGCCGCGCAGGTGAACGTTTCGCCGTCCGCAACTCAGGTGCCAAGGTAGTCGTTGAAGGCTGCGGCAGCAACGGTTGCGAATATATGACAGGTGGCGTGGCTGTGATCCTTGGCGGGATTGGTGCCAATTTCGGCGCGGGTATGACAGGGGGTATGGCCTATCTCTATGATCCCCAAGGTCTGGCCGCGAAGATGATGAACATGGAGACGCTGGTGACCTGTCCGGTGACCGTGGCCTATTGGGAAGATCAGGTAAAGTCACTGATCCAACGCCATCTGGACGAGACGGGCAGTCGCCGTGCGGCAGATATTCTGCAGCATTGGGAGGCAGAGCGCGCCAATTTAATTCAGGTTTGCCCAAAGGAGATGCTGATCCATATCCCGCATCCACTGACGATGGAACAGCAGGCCGTGCCTGCGGAATAAGTCGTCCATAAGGCGACTTTTATTAAGCCTCTGATACTCCGGCATTTATTTGCCGGAGTATTCGTTTATTCGACACTAATTTTATCAAATTTGGTCTTAATTTATCGCTAAAGTTGAGTATCATGAAATTGATAGAGTTGCTCAATGCCCACCGAAACAAGCTTCAGCTTCTATGCCTTGGATCCCGGCAATCCGCCGACGCGGGCAAGCAAGTTGAAGCCGATCACCCTGACCGCTCGCGATCAGAACGACAACGGCTCCATCGGTACTACGCAAGCTGATACGATCGGTGGATTTACCGTCACCAGTGTTTGGGTGGGCGATACGATTACGGTGCGAAACGGGGGGCAGAGTACGACCATCACCGGTGTTACCTTCTACCGGGCCGGGGCTGGGCCGCTGTTCATGCCGACGGACGGATCAGTGCTTGTCGACGCGACATTCTGGTTCTCAACCTTCGTGAATATCTCGACCCAGTTTGATCTTGCGCCTGTGCCTTGCTTTGTCGCAGGCACGATGATCTTCACGGCCAAGGGCGCACGGGCAGTGGAAACGCTTGAGCCGGGTGACATGCTGCTGACACGCGATAGCGGAATGCGACCGGTCCGTTGGGTGGGGCAGGTCACGGTGGATGGCACAGGCCGTTTTGCGCCAGTGCGCTTCATGCCTGACACGCAGGGCAATATGAAAACCCTGTTGGTATCCCCGAACCACCGTATGTTGATGACTGGCTGGCGGGCCGAGATGTACTTCGGTGAACGTGAAGTTCTTGTTCCTGCAAAATCACTGATCAATGGCAACAAGGTCCGTGTGGTGCCCTGTGAAAGTGTCACCTATGTCCACATCCTACTTGATCGCCACGAGGTGATTTTTGCTGAGGGTGCAGCCACCGAAAGCCTGCATCCGGGTGACTATCTGATGTCCGGTGCCAGCGAAACGAAAGCCGAGATATTGGCGCTTTTCCCCGAACTGGAAACGGACGTGGGGCGCAGTAAATGGAAATCCGTGCGCAGTGTCACCAAGCCGCGCGAAGCCGTTCTTCTTGTGGCATGACCGGGCTTTCCCAATCGCTGCCGCTTGCCTATAGCTGACACTGTGACACGCAAGACAAAATCAACACGCGCGAAACGCCCGACTCTCGCGGGGGGATTTTCTCCTCTGCGAACCATCAAACGATGGCTATTCCGTGGGGTGCTGACTTTGGTCGCTCTGATAGCGTTGTGGGTCTTGTCCTACCGCGTCATCAACCCACCGACCACGCTCTATATGCAGACAGAAAGACTCCATCTTGGCGAAATTGATCGCCGATGGGTTGATGCCGATGACGTCGCGCCGGTTATGCTGCGGGCCGTTGTTGCAGCAGAGGATGCGAATTTCTGCCAGCACATGGGTTTCGATCTGGATGCGATCAAGACCGCCATCGACTCAGGCGCGAACCGTGGGGCGTCCACGATCTCGCAGCAAGTCGTCAAGAATGCTTTCCTTTGGCACGGGCGGAGTTGGGGGCGTAAGGCGCTTGAGGCGCTGATCACCCCTCTGGTCGAAATGACGTGGTCCAAACGCCGTATTCTTGAAGTCTATCTGAATATTGCTGAGTTCGATGAGGGTGTCTTCGGCGTGGACGCCGCCGCGCGGCACTATTTTGGGGTTGGACCTGAAAGCCTGACCTCGGCACAGGCTGCGCGGCTCGCCATGGTGCTGCCTGCACCCAAGGTACGATCGGCAGATTCGCCAAATGCACAACAGCGTCGCCGGATCGCGATAATCGAAGATGGAGCGCAGTTGATTGCGAATGACGGTCGAGCTGCTTGTTTCGAGGATTGAAAATCCGCGCGCGGCAAGGCATGCAAGGGGGCAACCCGTAATTGAAGGCAAGATCGTCCCATGGCGCGGCTTTTCCACGTTCCCCTGTCCCCGTTCTGCCGCAAGGTCCGGTTGAGTCTGGCGGAAAAGCGTATCGAGTGTGAATTGGTCGAAGAGAAGTATTGGGAGCCTTCACCTGATTTCCTGAGGCGAAACCCGGCTGCCAAAGTTCCGGTCATCAAGATCGACGGCAAGACCATGTCGGAAAGTGCTGCGATCTGCGAATATCTGGAGGAGGCCTATCCAGAGCCGCCGCTGATGCCCCGCGGCCGTGATGACCGGTACGAAGTACGCCGTCTGGTGGCGTGGTTTGACGATAAATTCCACCATGAGGTGACGTCCAAACTGCTTTATGAGCGGGTGAACAAGAAGATCATGTCACGCGGATTTCCCGACAGTCGCAACGTGAAAGATGGCGCCAAGGCGATCAAGTTTCATCTGGATTACATGGCGTGGCTTTTGGACCACCGGCGCTGGCTGGCGGGCGATGTGATGACACTTGCTGATTTCGCGGCCGCAGCACATCTGTCTTCACTTGATTACATCAGCGATGTCGACTGGAACCGGTCGCAATCCGTAAAGGACTGGTATGCGACCATCAAATCCCGCCCGGCTTTTCGGTCAATCCTGGCTGACCAAGTGCCGGGCTTTCCGCCTCCGGCCCATTATGCCGATCTGGATTTCTGAAGTATCGTCTGAATCAGGGGGGCTGTCTGCCCCCCGGCCTTCGGCCTTCCCCCGAGGATGCTTCTCGCAAGAAGAAGCAGGCTACAGATGCAGGGGCTGAAGGAACGGCTGATCGCGCAGGCGCGTCTTGAGGGCTTTGACGCATGTCGTATCTGTCGGCCATGGGACGTGCCGCAGGTTCCCGCGCGGTTGGCCGATTTTCTGGAAGCAGGTTATCACGGACAGATGGCATGGCTGGCAGAGCGGACCGCGTGGCGCGGTGATCCGGCGGCTTTGTGGCCTGATGCGCGTTCCGTCATCATGCTTGGTGAAAGCTATACACCCGACGCTGATCCTTTGATGGCTCTGAAGCAAAAATCAGCCGGAACAGTCTCTGTATATGCCCAGAACAAGGATTACCACGATCTGGTCAAGAAGCGGCTCAAGAGGCTTGCGCGCTGGCTGATTGCTGAGGCAGGCGGCGAGGTGAAGGTGTTCGTCGACACAGCCCCGGTTCCTGAAAAACCGTTAGGGCAGGCTGCCGGGTTGGGGTGGCAAGGCAAGCATACAAACCTTGTGAGCCGTCAATTGGGGAGTTGGTTCTTTATCGGGTCGGTCTTTACGACGCTGGATTTGCCAGCAGATGCGGCGGAGAGCGATCATTGCGGTTCTTGCCGGAATTGTCTCGATATCTGCCCTACAGGTGCGTTTCCGAACCCCTACCAACTGGACGCGCGGCGTTGCATTTCTTATCTCACGATCGAGCACAAAGGGCCCGTCGATCCTGAACTGCGGCCGCTTATGGGAAACCGGATTTATGGCTGTGATGATTGCCTCGCTGTGTGTCCATGGAATAAATTCGCGATCACGGCGCGGGAGATCGGGTATCATGCGCGGCCTGAGTTGCAAGGACCACCTCTTGCGGAGCTCGCAATGCTGGACGATGCGGGCTTTCGTGCTTTTTTCTCGGGATCGCCGATCAAGCGAATTGGGCGTGACCGCTTTGTGCGTAATGTTCTGTACGCGATTGGCAATTCTGATGACCCTTCTCTTATCGACGCCGCGCAGGATCTGATCGACGACCCAGCGGGTGAGGTTGCGGATGCTGCGCGTTGGGCTGTGATGCGACTGAAACATGACGCAAACGGAATGGCATAGGCGCTGAGGCGGGCTACACCCTGTCTTGTGAATAAAAGGGAGACGCCGATGGCATTGCTGCTGGGTGTAGATACGGGCGGCACCTATACCGATGCCGTCCTGATCCGAGACGAGACCGAAGTCATTGCAAGTGCCAAGGCGCTGACGACGCGGGCTGATCTTGCTGTCGGTATCGGGCAAGCGGTGCGCGCGGTTCTGCGGCAAGCTGGGGTGGCGCCGGGAGAGGTCGCGATGGCCTCGTTGTCGACAACACTGGCCACGAATGCCTTGGTCGAAGGGCAGGGTGGGCGTGTTGGACTGGTCTATATCGGATTCGCTGCCCGTGATCTTGAAACGCATGGTCTGGCCGAAGCACTGCGAGGAGACCCGGTTCTTGTTCTGCAAGGCGGGCACAGTCATGCCGGTTCCGAAAGCGCGCCCCTTGACGTGAGCGCGCTTCAGGCTTGGTTAGAGACTGTTTCCGGCGTGTCCGGCTTTGCCGTTGCTGCGCAGTTTGCCACGCGCAACCCCGCGCATGAGAACCATGCGGCAGATATCATTACCGCGACAACAGGCCGACCCGTCAGTTGTTCACATCACCTGTCGGCACGCTTGAACGGGCCGAAACGGGCATTGACCGCAGTGTTGAACGCGCGGCTGATCGGGATGACCCACCGATTGATCGGGCGGGCCGAAGATGTTCTGGTTGAAATCGGCATTCACGCCCCGTTGATGGTGGTGCGTGGTGACGGGGCGCTGATGTCTGCGGCGCAGGCCAAGGCGCGGCCGATTGAGACAATCCTTAGCGGACCGGCGGCCAGTATCGTGGGTGCGCGCTGGTTGACCGGAGCAGAGGAGGCCTTGGTCTCGGACATTGGCGGTACGACCACGGATATTGCCGTTTTACGCAAGGGTAGACCCGCAATCGACCCGAACGGCGCTCAGGTCGGACCCTACCGCACGATGGTTGAGGCGGTCGCCATGCGGACACACGGTCTTGGCGGCGATAGTGAGGTGCATTTTGTCGCCGATGGGTTGGAAGGTGGCGTGACCCTTGGACCAAGGCGTCTTCTGCCAGTGAGCCTGATCGCGCGGGATGCACCGACTGTCGTACATGACGCATTGGACGCCCAGTTGCGTAGCGCGGTGCCAGGCGAATATGACGGCCGCTTTGTTCGACCCGTCCCCGGCATCGATGCCGGGGGGGTGGCCGACCGCGATATGGCTTTGCTGGAGCGGATCGGCAACGACGTGCATCCTTTGGGCGCGGTTTTGAAAACGCGGATTGAAGGGCAGGCCTTGCATCGCCTGATCACGCGCGGGCTTGTTCAGGTGGCCGGGGTGACCCCGTCGGATGCCAGTCATGTTCTTGGCGGGCTTACGGATTGGGACCGCGCCGCTGCAGAGAAAGCGCTACTTTTGTTCGGGCGCAGACGGACTGGAGCGGGCGAGGTTCTGGCACGGGACGCCGTCGCATTGGCGCAGATGATCGTCGATCAACTGACGCACCAGACAGTTTTAGCCTTATTAGAGACTGCTTTTGCAGAAGAAGAGCAGGCATTCGATGCGCCGCCTACCGATTTGGCGCGCCATCCTCTGATGCAGAAAGCCTTGTCCGGGCATCGCGGGTTGATTGCCCTGCAGGCCGGGCTTGCGGTGGATGTGATCGGACTGGGTGCCTCGGCCTCTAGCTATTATCCAGCTGTGGGTGCGCGGCTGAATGCGCGTATGATCCTGCCGGAACATGCGGGCGTGGCCAATGCGATTGGGGCGGTTGTGGGACAGGTGACCTTCCGGAAAAGCGGGATTGTTACGGCGCCTTCCGAGGGGAAGTACAGAGTTCATCTCGAGACGGGGCCGGAGGATTTTACCGATCCGGATCACGCAATGACGCGGCTTGAAACGTCACTGCGTTTGGAGGCCGAGGCAGAGGCCAAGGCTGCCGGTGCAGGCGATATCCACGTAACCAGCCAGCGCGACATAAGGCGCGCGCAGGTCGAAGCGCGGGAAGTGTTCATCGAGGCAATCCTGACTGTCGAAGCCAGCGGCCGTCCGCGTGTGGCAGTCGACCCGACTTGAGTATTTTCGGAACGGTGAAACCGGGATGAGGGTCCGACAGGACCGTGTTATGCTACCCAGATGAATGCTGAAGGAGGACATGATGCGCGCTGCAGATCGGTTTGACGAGGACATGGCGGAGCGGCTGGATGGGCTGCGCGACGAGGGGCTGTATAAGGTGGAACGCGTCATCGCCTCGCCCCAATCCGGCGAAGTGGTTCTGGAAGGCGACGGTCATGCCATCAACCTGTGTGCCAACAATTATCTGGGGCTGGCCGATCATCCCGATCTGATCGAAGCGGGACGCGCGGCGCTGGAGCGATACGGCTATGGCATGGCCTCGGTGCGGTTCATCTGTGGCACGCAGGAAGAGCACAAAATGCTGGAGGCCCGGATCGCGGGTTTTCTGGGGATGGAGGATTCCATACTCTATTCAAGCTGTTTTGATGCCAATACCGGCCTGTTCGAGACACTTCTGGGGCCAGAGGACGCTATCATCTCGGACGCGCTGAACCATGCCAGCATCATCGACGGCGTTCGCCTGTGCAAGGCGCAGCGCCTGCGCTACGCCAATTCTGATATGGCCGATCTTGAGGCGCAGTTGCAGGCGGCCTCCGGCGCGCGGCATCGGTTGATTGCCACGGATGGGATCTTTTCGATGGATGGTTATATGGCCAAGCTGGAGCAGATCTGCGATCTGGCTGAGCAGTATGACGCCATGGTCATGGTCGATGACAGCCACGCCGTGGGCTTTGTCGGCCCCACCGGGCGCGGCACAGCCGAGGCTTGCGGCGTGATGGACCGGGTGGACATCATCACCGGCACGCTGGGCAAGGCGCTGGGCGGGGCGTCGGGCGGTTATACGGCAGCCAGTGCCCCGGTTGTTGATTGGCTCCGGCAACGCTCGCGCCCTTATTTGTTCTCAAACACGCTGGCACCCGTGATCGCCGCCACAAGCCTTAAGGTGTTTGATATGCTGGAAGCAGGCGATGCCCTGCGCGCGACCCTGTGGGAGAATGCCACTTATTTCCGTGCGCGGATGGGCGCGCTGGGGTTCGAGTTGCTGCCGGGCGCGCATGCGATCATCCCGGTGATGCTGCGCGATCCCAAGCTGGCGCGCGATATGGCGGCGCGATTGCATGAAAAGGGGGTGTTCGTGACAGCGTTTTCGTTCCCGGTCGTGCCGCGCGGACAGGACCGTATCCGCACCCAGATGTCCGCAGCGCTGAGCCGCGACATGCTGGACCGCGCGATTGACGC
>NCJR01000015.1 GCA_002282555.1 Rhodobacterales bacterium 34-62-10 | reverse complement strand
ATCGCCATGTGAAGGATAATTATCTGGCCCCGCTGGACCCGAATTTCGGCGGCTGCGGGCGCACGATCACCGATGCCGAGGGACGGTATCAGTTCCTGACGATCCGGCCGGGGGCCTATCCTTGGCCGAACCGTGCGAATGATTGGCGGCCGATGCATATCCATATCTCGGTCTTTGGGCAGAGCTTTGGCCAGCGCCTGATCACGCAGATGTATTTCGAGGGTGATCCGCTGATTGACCGCTGCCCGATTGCCGCGACGATCAAGGCGCGCAGTCAGTTGGACCGTCTGGTGGCGCCCTTGGACATGAGCCGGGCGCGGCCTTTGGATTTTCTGGCCTATAAGTTCAACATCGTGCTGCGCGGGCGGCGGCAGACCATGTTCGAGAACAAGCTGGAGGGGATGTAAGCCATGGTGCAATCGCTTGAGACATTGACCGAAACGCCGTCCCAGACGGCGGGGCCTTATGTGCATATCGGCTGTATTCCCAGCTTTGCCGGGTTGCCGGGGGTCTATCCTGAGGATTTGGGGCTGTCACCGATTACCGAGGGGGCCAGGGGGCAGATCATCACCATCACCGGTGCGGTGATCGACGGGACCGGCTGGGCGCTGCGCGATGCGATGATGGAAAGCTGGCAACCGGATGCGGGCGGATTGTTCGCGGGCCAAGCCGGGGCCGATCCAGCGGTGAGCGGGTTCTGCCGTTTTGCCGCCGATAAGGATAGCGGGTTGTTCACCCTGCGCACGGTGAAGCCCGGTGCGGTGCGGCATCGGTCGGGTGCGATGCAGGCCCCGCATATCAGCCTGTGGATCGTGGCGCGGGGGATCAATATTGGTCTGTCCACCCGGATTTATTTCGAGGATGAGGATAACAGTGCCGACCCCCTGCTGGCGCGGATCGAACAGCGGCCACGGGTTGAGACCTTGATTGCAAAGCGGACAGGTGACGGTCAGTATCGCTTCGATATTCGTCTTCAGGGTGAGGGCGAGACGGTATTTCTGGATATCTGAATGGCTGACTTTCTGTTGATCCACGGCTCGTGCCACGGCGCGTGGTGCTGGCGTGACCTGATCCCGGCGCTGGAGGCGCGGGGGCATCGCGCGCGCGCGATTGATCTGCCGGGGCATGGGGCGGATGCGACGCCTTATACCGAGGTGACGCTGGAGGGTTATACGCAGGCGATTATCGATGCGATTGACGCGCCTGTCATGCTGGTCGGGCATTCGATGGCGGGGTTTCCGATTTCCTTGGCCGCTGAGATGGCACCTGAAAAGATCGCGCGGTTGATTTATCTCTGCGCCTATGCCGCGCAGGATGGGCGGTCGCTGGTTGAGATGCGGGCCGAGGCGCCGCGTCAGCCGATGGCCGATGCCGCGATCAGAACCGAGGATGGCTTGGCGTTCCGGGTGGACCCTAGCAAGGCACCGGGGCTGTTCTACAACGATTGTCCGGCCGAGGCGGTGGATTATGCCCTGCCGCGTCTGTGTGTGCAGGCGATCAAGCCGCAGGCGACGAAGATTGCCCTGGGTGCGGCTTATGCCGGGGTGAAGCGCAGCTATATTCGCTGCGATGATGACCGCACGATCCCGCCGGAATATCAGCGCACCATGACCGAAGGCTGGCCGGAGGCGGATGTTTACGCCATGCCGACGGGTCATTCGCCGTTCTTTGCTGATCCGGACGGTTTGGCTGATCTTTTGACCCAGATCGCGAAGGGCTGAGCCATGGCCGCATCGATGTTCGACAGCCCTTTGTATACGAAGCTTTTCCCTCCGGGTGAGGTGGGGCGGCTCTTTACCGATACCGCCGAAGTGCGCGCCATGCTGCTGGTGGAAGGTGCCTTGGCAAAGGTGCAGGGCGCGCAGGGGGTGATCCCGGAAACGGCAGCGGCCTTTATCCACCGCGCGGCGATGGAGGTGCAGATTGACCCGGCCGGGCTAGCGGTGGCGACGGGGCAGAATGGTGTATCGGTGCCGGGGCTGGTGGCCGCCTTCCGCGCCGCGATGGAGGCACCGGAGCATGCGCAATATGCCCATTGGGGGGCAACATCGCAGGATATCATCGACACGGGGCTGATGCTGCGGCTGCGGCAGATGTTGGTCTTGCAGGAGGAGATGCTGCGCGCCACGGTCAAGGCGCTGGGGCAGTTGGCGGCGGATCATGCCGCCACGCCGATGGCCGCGCGGACGTATGGTCAGCATGCGACGCCCACCAGTTTCGGCGCGAGCGTGGCGCATTGGGGCGCGCCGCTGCTGGATCTGCTGGGGGAATTGCCGGGGCTGCGGCAATCCTCGCTCTGGGTGTCGCTGTCGGGGGCGGCGGGGACATCGGCGGCTTTGGGGCCGCAGGCGTTTGAGACGCGGGCAGCGCTGGCCGCAGCTTTGGGGCTGCAGGATCCGGGCCGCAGTTGGCACACGGACCGGGGGCCGGTGCTGCGGATTGCCGATTGGCAGGCGCGGCTGGCGCTGGCGCTGGGCAAGATGGCAGAGGATTTGCTGATCCTGACGCAAACGGGGCTAGGGGAAGTCTCGCTCGGTGCCTCCGGCGCCTCCTCGACCATGCCGCAGAAACAGAACCCGGTGCTGCCCTCGGCCATGGCCGCGACAGCGCGGCATGTGGCGGGGCTCCATGCCACGTTGCAGGGGGCGGCCTTGCACCGTCTGGACCGGGACGGGGCGGCGTGGTTCACCGAATGGCTGGTGCTGCCGCAACTGTGCCTTGCCGCCACCGCCACGCTGATCCATGGCCAGAGCCTGTCGCAGACCATGGCCCCCCTGCCCCGCGCGATGCTGGGGGCGATGCATGACGGGCAGAACCTGATCCATGCCGAGGCGTTGAGTTTCGCGCTGGCCGCGCATCTGCCGCGCCCTGAGGCGCAGGCGGCGATCAAATCGCTGTGCAAAAAGGCAGGCGAGACAGGTGCCGATCTGGCCGATCTGGTGCAGGCGGCGTATCCCGATCTGGCGCTTGGCCCGGTCTTCGATGCGGCGCAGCAGATGGGCCATGCCCCCGAAGAGGCGCGCCGGTTTGCGGCAAGCGCAAAGGCGCTTTAGGTTTCTTCTTGCTTCAAATATCCAAAGGGCTGCGCCTCAACGGGTGCCGTCTTGGGTTATTTGCGACCCGTGTACAACTGCCAGAGCCAGATCAGCACAAGCGAGCCGAGGATCGCCCCCACCAATCCTGCGCCAAATCCCATCACCGCCAGAAGCGCGCGCAGGACCAGGCCGCCAATCAGCGCACCGACCATGCCGATCACGATGGTTGTGATGATATCCGCCTCGATCCGCATGAGGCGGGTGGCGATGAAGCCCGCCGCCGCGCCGATGATCAGTAGCCAGATGACGGACATTCTCGGTCCCTCCTATCGTTTGCGCCAATGCGTCGGAACAAGGATCAGCGCGCCGATCGACGACAGGATCGCATCGACGCCGGGGCTGCCGATGCTGAAGCCGAACATCAGGCGCACGAAGTAGAACAGGAAGGCGCCGCCGACGCAGATGATGATGGATTGCAGGTAGCCGTTATGGGTAAAGCCCGTCTTTTCCGAGGCATAGCCCACGATCCCCGCAATCACCACCGTTCCGATCATCGTGGGAAACATCGTTCGACCCTTTATAAGACCGTGCCTTTGGGCAGCGGCATGCCACGCATGAATTCGGATGCATCCTGCGCGCCGCGCCCGGCGCGTTGCAAGCGTAAAAGCTGGACGGCACCTGTGCCGCAGGCGACAGTCAGCGCGTCATCCAGCACCGTGCCCGGGGCGCCTTCACCATCAGCAAGGCGCGACGCAAGAAGTTTGATCCGCTGGCCGTCGTACTGGGTCCATGCGCCGGGAAAGGGCGAGAGGGCGCGGATCTGGCGGTCAACCTTCGTAGCGGGGCGGGTCCAGTCCACGGCGGCTTCGGCCTTGTCGATCTTGGTGGCGTAGGTGACGTCCTCGGCGGGTTGTTGTTCGGGTGTCAGGTCGCCCAGACGATCCAGCGCTTGCACGATCAGGCGCGCGCCCATCCGGGACAAGCGGTCGTGCAACTGCCCCGTGGTGTCCTGCGGGCCGATCGGGGTGACCTCGCGCAGCAGAACGGGGCCGGTGTCCAGACCCGCTTCCATCTGCATGATGCAGATACCCGTCTCAGTATCGCCCGCCATGATCGCGCGGTGGATGGGTGCCGCGCCGCGCCAGCGGGGTAGCAGGCTGGCATGGATGTTCAGGCAGCCGTGTTTTGGCGCATCCAGAACGGCTTGCGGCAGGATCAGGCCATAGGCCACGACCACGGCGACATCGGCGTTGAGGGCGGCGAAATCGGCCTGCGCCTCGGCCCCTTTGAGGCTGGAGGGGTGACGGACGGGCAGGCCAAGTTCTGTGGCGCGCTGATGCACGGGGGTTGGCGTTTCCTTTTTGCCGCGCCCTGCCGGGCGGGGCGGCTGGCAATAGACGGCGGCGATGTCATGGCCTGCCTGCACCAGCGCATCGAGCACGGGAACCGAGAAATCGGGCGTGCCCATGAAAACGACTCTCATGCCCCTGCCCTCATGCCCGTTTCCTTGCGCGGCGGATCAGCATGTCGCGTTTCACCTTTGACAGGTGGTCGAAATACATCCGGCCTGCCAGATGGTCGATCTGATGCTGCACCGAGGTGGCCCAGAGACCGACGAAATCACGCTCCTCAACCTCTCCCTGATCATTCAGGAACCGCACCAGAACGGCGCGCGGGCGGCTGATCGTGGCCGAGACGCCGGGCAGGTTGGGGCTGGCTTCCTCGTGTTCGCGCAGTTGCACGGAGGCGTGGACCACTTCGGGGTTGGCCATCCGCACGGCTTGGCCGCGTTTGTCCGAGGCATCGACGACGGCAAGGCGCAGCATCACGCCGATCTGCGGCGCGGCAAGGCCGACACCCGGCATCGCCTCCATCGTGTCGATCATGTCGGTCCAGATGGCGCGGATGTCATCGGTAATCGCGGGCACATCCGCCGCCGGGGTCCGCAGGCGCGCATCGGGCCATGGGATGCAGCGGCGCGCGGTCACGCGGGGCGGGCCGGGTTGTTGGCGGGAAAGCTGATGGAATACGCCTCCTCGACCACCTGCCGGGCCTCGGGCGAGAGGCGGTCGAAGGTGACGATCCCGTCAAGGTGGTCGAGTTCATGCTGGGCGCAGCGCGCCTCGAACCCGTCCAGTTCCACCGTCTGCACCGCGCCGTGCTGATCGCGGTAGCGCAGCAGGATGCGTTCGGGGCGCATCACCTCGGCCAGAACGCCGGGGATCGAGAGGCAGCCCTCAGCGCCCGGGGCCATGCCGTCGGCGCGCAGGATTTCGGGGTTGATGCAGACCATCGGTGTCATAGTGCCATCCTTCCAGCCGCAATCCATCACGAAAAGCCGCTTCAAGACCCCCACCTGTGGCGCGGCAAGGCCGCGTCCGGGGGCGTTATACATCGTGTCGAACATGGCGTGGATCAGATCGCCCAGATCGTCATCGGGTCCGACCGGATCGCAGACCGTGGCAAGCCGCGGATCGGGCCAGCGCAGGATTGGCAGCCCGGTCATACGCGCACCCTGTCGCGTTTGAGTTTCTGCATCCGCCGGGTGATCAGCTGGCGGCGCAGGGGTGTAAGGTAGTCGATGAAAAGTTTGCCATCGAGATGGTCCACCTCGTGCTGCACGCAGGTGGCCCAGAGATCGGCGAAATCCTCCTGCTGCTCATGCCCGTTGCGGTCGATCCAGCGGACGGTGACTTCGGCGGGGCGGGTGACTTCGCCATATTGTTCGGGGATCGAGAGGCAGCCTTCCTCATAGGTGCTGCGCTCGTCCGAGGACGCCACGATTTCGGGGTTGAACATGATCAGCGGGCGCGGGGCGTCGTGGTCGCCCTTGACGCAATCCAGCACGATCAGGCGGGTGTTGATGCCCACCTGCGGGGCGGCCAGACCGATGCCCGGCGCGTCATACATGGTTTCCAGCATGTCATCGGCCAGGCGGCGCAGATCATCGCTGAGGTCCGGCACGGGGGCCGAGACCTTTTTCAGGCGCGGGTCGGGATGGATCAGGATCGGGCGTTTGCTCATATTGCGTCAGATAGGACGAAGGATCGGACGGTGCAATGGGCCAAAACGGTGCCGTGGATGCAAAATTGCCCGTTGCAGCCGCGCCTCCCTTGGGTAGGCTGGCGCGCAAACAGGAGAGACAGATGAGCTTTGACACCAGGATTGACCGTTTCGGCACCCATTCCGTGAAATGGGACATGATGGAGAGCATCTACGGTGTGCCCGCCAAGGGCGGCATCCCGATGTGGGTGGCCGATATGGATTTCCGCGCGCCCGATTGCATCCAGCGGGCTGTGGCGCAGATGGTGGAGCATGGGGTTTACGGCTATTACGGCGATGATGCGGCGTATCGCGCGGCGATCTCATGGTGGATGCAGACGCGGCATGGCTGGACGGTGGAGCCGGAGTGGATCTTCTCGCCCCACGGGTTGGTGAATGGCACGGCTTTGTGCGTGGACACCTATACCCAGCCCGGCGACGGGGTGGTGCTGTTCACGCCTGTGTATCATGCCTTTGCCAAGGTCATCAAAGCGAATGGGCGGCGGGTGATCGAATGTGAGATGATCAACAATGGCGGGCGTTACGAGATGGATTTCGACGCCTGGGACGCGCAGATGGATGGCAGCGCGAAGATGGTGATCCTGTGCTCGCCGCATAATCCGGGCGGTCGGGTCTGGAGCCGCGCCGAATTGCAGGGGGTCGCGGATTTTGCCAAGCGGCATGATCTGATCCTTGTGTCGGATGAGATCCACCACGATCTGCTGTTTCCCGGCGTGACGCATACGGTGATGGCGAATGTGGATGCCAGCATCAACGACCGGCTGATCATGATGACCGCCACGACCAAGACCTTCAACATCGCGGGCAGTCATACCGGCAATGTGATCATCCCCGATCCGGCATTGCGCGCGAAGTTCGAGGGGCGGATGATGGGCTTGGGTCTGTCGCCCAATTCCTTTGGTCTGTTCATGGCGACCGCTGCCTATTCGCCGGAGGGTGCGGCATGGGTCGATGATCTGATGGTCTATCTGGATGGCAACCGGCGGGTGTTTGACGATGGGATCAACGCGATCCCCGGCCTTGCGTCGATGCCGCTTGAGGCGACCTATCTGGCATGGGTGGATTTTGCGGGGACAGGCATGGATGCTGCCGAGTTCACGCGGCGCGTGGAACAGAGCGCGCATATCGCGGCCAATCACGGGCCGACCTTCGGCAAGGGAGGCGAGACGTTCCTGCGGTTCAATCTGGCGACACCGCGCGCGCTGGTCGAGCAGGCGGTGGAGCGGATGCAAAAGGCGTTCAGCGATCTGCAATGACGGGCGGCGCGGGGCAAGTCTGCTGCCCCGTTACTTGACCATCAGTCGCGGGTTAGTCTTGCGACTTGTCAGTCGCGGGCGATCAGGGCGACGGGGGCGTGTTCGTCACGGACGAAGTCAAGGGCGGCGCGGTCGGCGACGGGTGTGCTGCGCTTGAAATCGAACCACATCTCGTCGTCCTGAGCCTCGGACGCGACGATCAGGCATTGCGACAGGTGCCGCCCGCCATCGTAGAGATCGACCAGCCCGCGCAGATGCGGGGCGTCGTCGCGGTCCATCGCGAAACCGCCGTTCCAGACGCGCAGAACCGGATAGGTGCGGCCATCCACGTCGATCCGCAGGCGGCTTTTGCGCTTTTCAGCAAGCTTGCGGGCTGCGGCCAGACCTTCGCGCAGTTCCTTCGACAGAAAGGTCGTCATGGCATCCCCCTTACCGGTCCCCTGCACCAAGCATGCGGCACAGTTTAAAATCGTCAAGTAAAGCTTTGACGACATTTCATTTCCGCTTCGTTACCCAATCGGGAAACAAGGGTTTTGTTCCTTGCTCGCCACATATTTTAAAGGTCCCGGCGACAAATCTGTGGCCGATGTGAGGATTGTTCAGGTTGAACCGGGGTTAATTCCGAGAATCATCGCCTCGTAACGGCGGACGGATGTGGGGAAGTGAGGCGCGGCTTGCAGCATCGCGGAGAGGCGATCCGTCGCGTCCCATCTGGCCAGCGCCTGCGCCAGACCGATGACCTGCGCCGCGTCGCGGACCGGATGCAGCGCGGGGTTCAGCGGGATCAGCGAGGGAAAGACCTCGGCCAGAACGGTGGCGGCCTTGGCGTGATCCTCGAACGGCCAGACGGCCAGGGGCACGCGGCGGCGCAAGCCTTCGAGGGCGGCTTGTCCGGTCAGGCTTTGGCCACCGACCGCGCCGGCGCCGGAGAGTTTCCACACCTCCTGCGCGCCGGGGGCGAGGGTGTCGGCCAGACGGCGGTTGTCGGGCAGGCTGTCGCCCCAGCCCTGCGGCTTGCGGCGCGGCAGGCCGGGAATGTCGCGGGCCAGACCGTTGGCCCAGAAGGGGCCGTCACCGGGGAAAAGCGCGTTGAGCGATGCCGCCAGATCGAAGCGGTTGTTGGCGTTGTCGGGCGTGTCGGTGAGGTGGTCGTGCAGATGGGCCCAGACTGTGCGCCAATCGGCATCCGGGGCCATCGCGCGGGCCAGACCTGCGGGGTAGCCGAAGGCGAAGTCGAACCCGGCGAGCACGCGTCGGCCCTTGCGGGCCTCCTCCTCGAGCGTGAGGGTGATACGGTCCATCGCAGCGCGGCGGGTGGGCGGATTATCCAGCGCCACCGCCTGACCGGGGCGCAGATGCGCGATCCAGATGCTGTCGCGTCCGGTCTTGGGCGTGCCATTGGCGGACCAGTCCACCACCATGTAGCTGTCGAATTGGGGCATGTGCGATCCTTTGCCGTGCAACCTAGCGGCGGGAACCGGATTGCCAACCTGTGCGCTGATGCAGGGGGACTGCGCGGGTCCTTGGGTTTTCGCACAGGCCCGGCGGCGTTATGTCTGTTTGCAACACAAAGGAGATGGGCTGATGGGCCAACTGGTGAACGGCGAATGGCACGACACCTGGTATGATACCAGCAAGACGGGCGGCACATTCGAGCGCTCGACCGCGGGGTTTCGCAATTGGGTGACGGCGGACGGCAGCGCGGGGCCGAGTGGCGCGGGCGGTTTCAAGGCCGAAAGCGGGCGCTATCATCTTTACGTCTCTCTGGCGTGCCCATGGGCGCACCGGACGCTGATCTTTCGGGCGCTGAAGGGGCTGGAGGATCATATCGGCGTGTCGGTCGTGCATCCCGAGATGCTGTCGGATGGCTGGACCTTTGCCACGGATTATCCGGGGGCCACTGGCGATCGGCTGTTCGGCCTGCCATTTCTGCGCGACATCTATACCAAGACCGAACCAGAGGTATCGGGTCGGGTGACGGTGCCGATCCTGTATGACACGCAGCGCGGCACGATCGTGTCCAATGAAAGCGCCGAGATCATCCGCATGTTCAATGCCGCGTTCAACGATCTGACCGGGAATACCGACGATTACTGGCCCGCAGACCTGCGCGACGGGATCGAGGATGTGAATGCGCGCATCTATGACACGGTGAACAACGGCGTCTACAAGGCGGGGTTCGCCACGACGCAGGCAGCATATGAGGCGGGGGTCTATCCGCTGTTTGACACGCTGGACTGGCTGGAGGATCACCTGTCGCAGAACCGCTATCTGATGGGTGAGCGGCTGACCGAGGCGGATTGGCGGCTGTTTCCCACGCTGGTGCGGTTCGATTCCGTCTATCACCTGCATTTCAAGTGCAACCGGAAGCGGATCGTGGATTACCCCAACCTGTGGGCTTATACGCGCGAGTTGTATCAGGTGCCGGGTGTGGCGGGGACCGTCAATCTGGACCATATCGTGCGGCACTATCACTATAGCCACGACACGATTAACCCTTGTCGGATCATTCCGATCAATCCGGTTCTGGACTTTGACGCGCCGCATGGACGCGGGTGATCAGAGGTAAACGGGGCGGATCGGGGCAGATCGGGGCTTTATCCGGCGCGGCTGTAATGCATGACCATCGCCGTCAGATCCTCGGGCGGGGTGGCGCTTTGCAGGAACGCGCAGGCATTGGGGCTGTGCAGGAAGATCGAGCCATCCGAGAAGAAGGTGGTGTTGGTGACGAAGATCACCTGCGCCTCGGGGCGGCGGTAGCTGGCGTAATCCGAGATCGCCAGCGCGCTTCCCTGTTCCAGCACAAGGTCGAGGACGATCATGTCAACGGCATGGGTGCGCAGGTGGTCAAATGCCGCGTCCTGTCCCGCGACAAGATAGACCTCGGCCCCTTGGCGTTCCATGTGGCGCTTCCAGAGCCTGCCCAGATCGGGATTTGGCTCGACAATCAGGACGATCATGCTTTCCTCACTGGATCGCCAAGGTCACAAACAACCTTGGTACGTCGGTCTTGAAATGCATTACCGACATGTGACTCTTTCATGACGGCCAAATCCTAACAAAGCGTTAATGAATGCAAAGAGTTTGTTAACGCTTCGCGCCTCGCTTGCGCTTTCGGCGCAAATCCGCTTGATGGGGCGCAGGCGGGAGCGTGGCAAATGACCAATGAAATGACGGGCGCGGCGCGGCATGGTGGCCAGTTGCAGGGTGCGGGTCGGGCGCGCGACCATGGCGGTGGGCTGGATGGGGCGGTGGCCTGTTTCGGTGGCGCGCGGGCCGACTGGATCGACCTGTCCACGGGGATCAACCCCTGTCCCTGGCCGGTGTCGCGCGTGAGCCTGCCCGATCTGGCATGGACCGCCCTGCCCGACCGCGCGGCGATGGCGGCGCTGGAGGATGCGGCGCGGACGCTGTGGCAGGTGCCGGAGGGGATGGGCGTGCTGGCAGCGCCCGGTGCATCGGCCTTGATCGCGCGGATACCGGGGTTGGCGGCGGCCGGTCGGGTGCATATCCCGCAGCCCACATATAATGAACATGCCGCCGCCTTTGCGGGTCATGGCTGGGAGGTTCTGCGCGATGCCGCGGGGCCGGTCGCGGCGCGGGTGATCGTGCATCCCAATAACCCGGATGGGCGCTGGTATGGCGCGGATGATCTGGGGGGTGTGCCTCTGGTCGTGGTGGATGAGAGTTTCTGCGATGTGGCCCCGGCGATGTCCTTGCTGCCGCATCTGCCGCGTGAGGGCGGGATCGTTCTGAAAAGTTTCGGCAAGTTCTGGGGTTTGGCGGGGTTGCGGCTGGGCTTTGCCATCGGGGATCCGGCGCTGCTGGCGCGGCTGGCCGAGGGGATGGGGCCATGGGCGGTGTCCGGCCCCGCGCTGGCGATCGGGGCGGCGGCACTGGCGGATCGGGACTGGGCCGAGGCGACGCGGGCGCGGTTGGCGGCGGATGCGCTGCGGCTGGATTCAGTGATGGCGCGGGCCGGGGCGGAGGTGACGGGCGGGACAGACCTGTTCCGTTTGTATCGCGTGGATGACGCCGAGGCGTGGCAGGCGCGGTTCGCCCGCGCGCGTATCTGGAGCCGGATTTTCCCGTGGTCCCAGACGCTGATCCGGTTGGGCCTGCCTGCGCCCGCGCATTGGGCGCGGGTCGAGGGGGCGCTGTGACCCTGATTTTGGCGATGCTGCTGGATGCGTGGCTGGGCGAGCCGCGCTGGTTATGGTCGCGGGCGCCGCATCCGGCGGTGCTGATGGGGCGGCTGATCGGCTGGGCGGATGCGCGGTTCAACCGTGGCGGGGCGCGGCGTCTGAAGGGCGTGGCGGTGATGGTTGTGCTGGGGCTTGGCGCAGTGGCGCTGGGTGTGGTGCTGGAGGCGCTGGGCCCGGTGGTCGAGGTGATCGTGGCGGCGATCCTGATCGCGCAGCGCAGTCTGGTGGAACATGTGCTGGCGGTGGCGGATGGGCTCAGGCGCGGGTTGCCGCAGGGTCGCGCGGCGGTGGCGATGATCGTGAGCCGGGATACGGGCGCGATGGACGAGAGCGCCGTGGCGCGGGCGGCGATTGAATCGGCGGCCGAGAACATGTCGGATGGGGTGGTGGCACCCTTGTTCTGGTTCGCGGTGGCGGGATTGCCGGGGCTGCTGCTGTATAAGATCACCAATACTGCCGACAGCATGATCGGCTATCGCACGCCGCGGCATGACGCGTTCGGCTGGGCGGCAGCGCGGTTTGATGATCTGCTGAACCTGTTGCCTGCGCGGGGGACGGCGGCACTGATCGCGGTCACGCACGGCCTGTGGCGCGACTGGCGCGGGATCGTGGCGGATGCGGGCTTGCACCGCTCGCCCAATGCGGGCTGGCCCGAGGCGGCGATGGCGCGGGCGCTGGGGATCGCGCTGTCGGGGCCGCGCGCCTATGACGGGCGGATGCAGGAGTTTCCCTTTGTGCATGCCGTGGGGCGCAAGCCCTTGCTGGCGCAGGATATCGAGGCGGCGGTGCGGGTCCTGTGGGCGGTCTGGGCGGCGGTTCTTTGCTTGGCCGGGGCGCTGGCATTGTTATGATCGCGCGCGCCGGGGCAGGCTGATAGGCTATGCACCGAACGAAACCAGACAAGGTGATCCATGTCCCGAAAGACCCTTTCCATCGTGGCGGCGCTGCTGGCACTGCACGCAGCCCCTGCCCTTGCGCAATGCGGCGGCGGCTTCACCGATTTCGTCGCCGCTCTGAAGGCCGAAGCGCAGACGCGCGGGCATAGCGCCGATACGGTGGATCGGTTCTTTGCGCCCGTGCGACAAGACCCGGCGGTCATCGCTGCGGATCGGCGGCAGGGCGTGTTCATGCTGGATTTCACCGCGTTCTCGCGCCGTCTGATCAGCGCGCAGCGGTTGGAGACGGGCTTGGCCAAGGGGCGCGAGTGGGACGCGGTTTTTGATCGGGCCGCCGCCGAATTCGGTGTGCCGCGCGGCGTGTTGCTGGCGTTCTGGGGGTTCGAGACCGATTACGGCAGCTTTCAGGGCGATTTCAACACGGCCAATGCGCTGGTCACGCTGGCGCATGACTGCCGCCGGCCTGATCTGTTCCGGCCACAGGTTTTTCACGCGCTGACCCTGTTCGAGAATGATGACTTTGATCCTGCGACCACCACGGGCGCCTGGGCGGGCGAGATCGGGATGGTGCAGATGTTGCCCGGCGATATCATCCGCAACGGTGTGGACGGCGATGGTGACGGGCATGTGCGGCTGAAGACTTCGGCACCCGATGCGCTGTTGTCGGGGGCCAAGATGCTGGCGCATTTCGGCTGGCGCAAGGGCGAGCCGTGGTTGCAGGAGGTGGATGTGCCCGCCGAGATGGATTGGTCACAGGCCGGGATCGCCACGGCGCTGCCCGTGGCAGACTGGGCGGCGATGGGGGTCAGGCCCCGGTCGGGTGATTGGGCGGCCGCGTTGCCCGCAAGTCTGATCCTGCCGCAGGGACACAAGGGGCCGGCGTTCATCGCCTATCCGAATTTCAACGTGTTTTTCGACTGGAACCAGAGTTTCACCTATGTCCTGACCGCGGCCTATTTCGCCACACGGCTGGAGGGCGCGCCGGTGTTCGATCCGGGCAATCCCGAGGCGGGGCTGGACCCTGACGCCATGAAGCGGTTGCAGGAGAGGCTGGCGGCACGCGGGCATGATGTGGGCGCGGTGGACGGTATTCTGGGGGCTGGCACGCGTGCGGCGGTGCGGGCCGAGCAGATCCGTCTTGGCCTGCCTGCGGATGGCTGGCCGACGGCGGCACTTTTGTCGCGGCTTTGATGGGGGCGCTGGGTCTGCGGGCGCTGGGTCTGGGGGCGCGGGTGGTTTTTTGAGTATTTGGGGAACGATGAAAGGGCACCGCCCCGTCAGGCGACCAGCGCTTCGGCTTTTTTCAGATCGACCGAGACAAGCTGGCTGACGCCCTGTTCCTGCATCGTGACGCCGAAGAGACGGTCCATCCGCGCCATGGTGACGGCGTGGTGGGTGATGATCAGGAAGCGGGTGTCGGTGCGGCGGCACATCTCATCCAAGAGGTCGCAGAAGCGGGTGACGTTGGCGTCATCGAGCGGCGCGTCCACCTCGTCCAGCACGCAGATCGGCGCGGGGTTGGCAAGGAACACGGCAAAGATCAGCGCGAGGGCCGTGAGGGTCTGTTCACCGCCCGACAGCAGGCTGAGGGTCGAGAGTTTCTTGCCGGGCGGCTGGCACATGATTTCCAGCCCGGCCTCAAGCGGGTCGTCGGATTCCACCAGCACCAGATCGGCCTCGCCGCCACCGAAAAGATGTTTGAAGAGCAGCGAGAAGTTGCTGTTCACCTGCTCGAAGGCGGTGAGCAGGCGTTCGCGGCCTTCGCGGTTCAGGCTGGCGATACCGGAGCGCAGGGCCTTGATCGCTTCTTCCAGATCATGCTTTTCGCGGGCGAGATTGTCATGTTCGGTCTGGACTTCGGCGGCGTCTTCTTCGGCGCGCAGGTTGACGGCCCCCAGCGCGTCGCGCTGGCGTTTGAGGCGGTTCACATCCGCCTCGATCATGTCGGAGGCGGGCATGGTGTCGGGGTCGGCGCCGAGGGATTCCAGCAGTTGCGCGGGCGTCGTCTCCTGATCCTCGGCAATGCGTTCGGCGGCATAGGCGACGGTTTCGCGGGCGGCATCCGCGCG
>NCJR01000215.1 GCA_002282555.1 Rhodobacterales bacterium 34-62-10 | reverse complement strand
CCAGCACCAGACCCGGCTCTTCGGGCGAGCCGCGGTGATGGATCGAGCGCATGCAGAAGCTGCGGTGATAATCCGGCAATCGCGCCAGCACCGTGCGCCGCGCGTCAAAGCCGGGGTTCCATAACAGTGACCCATATCCGAAAACCCACATCATCGCGGCACTGGTCCTTCTATTTGCGCCCCTGTAAACACCACCTCAGCCAGAGTGAAAAGGGGGCGCCCATCCGTGAAACGACTGTTGATCCTGATCCTTGTCTCGGCCGCGCTGTGGTCGGGTTACTGGCTGTATGGAGCATCGGCCAGCAAATCCGCCTTTGCCGCGTGGTTCGAGGAGCGCCGCAGCGAGGGATGGGTCGCGGAATACGCGGCGCTTGCGCTGCAGGGGTTTCCGAACCGGTTCGATACGACCTTTACCGATCTGGCACTGGCCGATCCCGACACCGGCTGGGCCTGGGATGCGCCGTTCTTTCAATTGCTGGCGCTGTCCTACAAGCCCAATCATGTGATCGCGGTCTGGCCCGACAGTCACCGCATCGCCACACCGCAGGGCAGCTTTGATCTGACGCAGGCCGAAATGCAGGCAAGTGTCGTGCTGTGGCCCAGCACCGATCTGGCGCTGGACCGGGTGCGGCTGGTGGCTGATACCGTGCAGATCACGGCAAGCGACGGCAGCACCACGGCGGCAAGCGCGCTGCGGATGGCGGCGGAGCGGCTGGGGCCGGAGGGTCAGGCCGCGACCGATGCGCCGGGGGACGGTGCCACCCGCTACCGGATCGCGCTGTCGGCCGAGGGGTTCGCCCCGGACAGCGCCCTGCGCCAGCGGATCGACCCCACCGACCGGCTGCCCCGCACGCTGGATGCGCTGCGCGCCGATGTCACGCTGGGGTTTGACCGCCCATGGGATCGCCGCAGCGTCGAGCAGGCGCGCCCGCAACCGCAGATGATCTCGCTCAGGCTGGCCGAGGCGCGCTGGGGCGAGCTGGAGTTGCTGGCGGCAGGTGATCTGGAGATCGACGCAGACGGTGAGGCCACGGGAAGGATCACCGTCAAGGCACAGAACTGGCGCGAAATCCTGCGCCTTGCGCGGGCCTCGGGCGAGTTGCCCGAGGGGTTGGCCGATACGCTGGAACAGGGTCTGGGCCTGCTGGCGGGGCGCAATGACGGGATCGACATCCCGCTGGATTTCCGCGGCGGCCGCATCTGGATCGGCCCGCTGCCCGTGATGGAAAGCCCGGTCTTTCAACTGCGCTGACGCCCTCGTCAGGACCTCGTCAGGACCGCGTCAGGGCCTCTGCGGTCCCTACAGCGTTGCCGATTTAATCTGGATCACCTAACGCTGCCTGACATCAAAGATTTCAACGCGTTAGGTGATAGATTTTGTTTCAGGGTAAAATCGAAACGCTTTAACGGGTCCTTATCGGCAATAGGGCCCGCCCCGGTGCCGTGCTGTGTCAAAATGGAAATGGTCGCGGTGAAAGCGGTCCGATTCCGGCCCCAGCACGGTGCCGAAGGTGCCACAGGCCGCGCGGTGCATCTCGCGCAAGGCGCGCCCGTTGCGCCCTGATCCCCAGTCGCGCAGCAGCGTCACCTCGGTCCCGTCGCGCAGCGTGTAGCCGGATACGTCGATCGCCTTGCCGCGCCCGTGTTCGGAAATCCGCGCGCCGCGCTGGTGGTTGCGGGTCCGGCAGGCATAGCTGGCCGCCACGCGGATCGTTTCGACCCCGCCCCCCTTGTTGCCCACGGCGGGCAACATGCCCTTGCCAACCCATGTCTTGAAGGCTTTGGCCGTCTGACAATCGACCACCGCACCCGTGCTGAGCTGGATGCCGTTCACCTCATGCACCCGCACGGCATTCTGGATCCCGCAGCCGGTGATGCTGCCCGGCACCTCGCCCACGACCTCACCGCGCAGGGCCGGATCGCCGCAGATCATGCCATGGCCGCTGGTCGATGGCGCGGGCGCGGGCGCGGGTGCTGCGCGTTCATAGCGCACGCTGCACGCACTGGCGCTGAACAGCAGCGCGACGATGGCCAAGGGCAGCAGGGTCGCACGCCGCATCAGCGGACCGCCTTGACGCGGCCGAAATCGGGCGCGTCGGTATCCTGACCCGCCTCGATGATGCCGCGGCGGATCGCGCGGGTACGGGTGAAATAGGCATGCAGGTGGTCGCCATCGCCGGTGCGGATCGCGCGTTGCAGGGCGAACAGCTCCTCGGTGAAGCGGCCAAGGATTTCCAGTGTCGCATCCTTGTTGGTCAGGAACACGTCGCGCCACATCGTGGGATCGCTGGCGGCGATGCGGGTGAAATCGCGGAAACCGGCGGCGGAATACTTGATCACCTCGCTGTCGGTGACGCGGCGCAGGTCATCGGCCACACCGACCATCGTATAGGCGATCAGATGCGGGGCGTGGCTGGTCACGGCCAGCACCAGATCGTGGTGATCCGCCTCCATCGTGTCGACATTGGCGCCCATGCCCTGCCAGAGGCGCGACAGCCGGTGCAGCGCATCAGGATCGGTGCCCTCGACCGGCACCAGCAGGCACCAGCGGTTGTCGAAGAGCGTGGCAAAGCCGGATTCGGGCCCGGAATGTTCGGTCCCGGCCAGGGGATGCGCGGGGATGAAATGCACGTTGTCCGGCAGATGCGTGCCGACCGCCTGAATGACCGCCGCCTTGACCGAGCCCACGTCGCTGACCGTGGCCCCCGGTTTCAGATGCGGCGCGATTGCGGCGGCCACATCGCCCATCGCGCCCACAGGCACGCAGAGCACGACCAGATCGGCACCTGCCACCGCCTCGGCTACCGTGTCGCAGACCCGGTCGCACAGCCCGATGCGCCGCGCCGTGGCGCGGGTGGCGTCGGAGCGGGCATAGCCCGTCACCTCGCCCGCCAGACCGCCGCGTTTCATCGCCCAGAACATGGAGGATGCGATCAGGCCCAGCCCGATCAGCGCCACGCGGTCATAGATCACGCTCATCTGGCACCACCTTTGAACTGGCCGATGGCATGGGCCACGCGGCGGCAGCTGGCCTCGTCGCCCACGGTGATGCGCAGGCAATGCGGCAGTTTGTAGCCCGCCACGCGCCGCACGATCAGGCCTTGGGATTTGAGATAGGTGTCGCAGGCTTCCGCCTCGGGTTGATCGGCAAAGCGCGCCAGCACGAAATTCGCCATCGAGGTGTCGCATTGCACACCGTGCTCGGCCAAAGCCTCGGCCAGCCAGACGCGCAGGCGGGCATTCTCGGCCCGGCACTTGGCGGCATAGGTCTGATCGCGCACCGCAGCCTCGGCCGTGGCCAGCGCGGTGTTGGACAGGTTGAACGGCCCCCGGATGCGGTTGAGCACATCGATGATCGCGCGCGGGCCATAGCCCCAGCCGACGCGCAGCCCGCCAAGGCCATACAGTTTCGAGAACGTCCGTGTCATCACCACGTTGTCCCGCATTTCGACCAATGCAGCACCACCGTCATAGCCATCGACATATTCGGCATAGGCCCCGTCCAGCACAAGGATCGCATGATCCGGCAGACCTTCGGCCAGCCGCGCCAGTTCATTCCCGCCGATCATCGTGCCGGTGGGATTGTTGGGGTTCGCGATGAACACCAGCTTGGTCGCAGGTGTCACCGCCGCAAGGATCGCCTCGACATCCGTGACCCGCTCGCGTTCCTTGACCTCAACCGGCGTGCCGCCTGCGGCCAGCGTGCTGATGCGATACATGGCAAAGCCGTGCTCGGTGTGGATCACCTCATCCCCCGGTCCGACATAGGCCTGACACAGGAAATGGATCACCTCGTCGCTGCCCACGCCGCAGATGATCCGGTCCGCCTCCAGCCCGTGCACATCGGCAATCGCGCGCCGCAGGCCCGCGTGATCGGTGGAGGGATAGCGATGCAGCTCATACCCCGAGCGGCGGAACGCGTCGATCGCGGCCTCGCTGGGTCCGAAGGGGTTCTCGTTCGAGCTGAGCTTGACCACATCGGTCACGCCCTCCACATGGGCGGCGCCGCCCTGATAAAGCTCGATCTGCATGATGCCGGGTTGCGGCTGGATCTGGGTCATGTCTGCGCTCTCCTTGCGCCCTCTCTTAGCGATGCGCCAAGCT
>NCJR01000214.1:4143-5759 GCA_002282555.1 Rhodobacterales bacterium 34-62-10 | reverse complement strand
AACAAAAAGGCCGGTCGGAACCGGCCCTTCCGTTCAAGCTGTCATGGTCCGATCAGTTCAGCGCCGCGTCGCTGATCACATGGGTCCAAGCCCCTTCCGGCTGCTTGGTGATCACCGGCTCTTCGCCAGCGGCCAGCAGCGTGGCCACAGTCCGCTCGTAATCGGCGGGGTCCAGCGCGCCGTTCGACCCTGCGGTCAGCTTGGCCACCTCGCCCATCATCCGCTTCTGATGCTGTTCGGTCTGCGCGCCGGTCTGGTCGTTGTCCAGAACGATCATCGCCGCCTCATCGGGGTTCTCCTCGGCATATTTCCAACCCTTCATCGATGCGCGCACGAAGCGGGTCATCTTGTCCACAAAGGCCGGATCGCTCAGGTTTTCTTCCAGCACGTAAAGACCGTCTTCCAGCGTGGCGACGCCCTGATCCTCATACTTGAAGGTCACCAACTCCTCGGGCGTCACGCCCGCGTCGATCACCTGCCAGTATTCGTTATAGGTCATGGTGGAAATGCAATCCGCCTGCCGCTGGATCAGCGGATCGACGTTGAAGCCCTGTTTCAGAACCTCGACCCCGTTCTCGCCTTTGCCATCGGTGGAAATCCCCATCTTGCTCATCCAGCTCATGAAGGGAAATTCGTTGCCGAAGAACCAGACACCCAGCGTGCGGTTCTTGAGGTCTTCCGGGGTGGCGATCCCGGTGTCCTTCCAGCAGGTCAGCATCATGCCCGACGATTTGAACGGCTGCGCGATGTTGACCAGCGGCAGACCCTTTTCCCGCGCGGCCAAGGCTGCGGGCATCCAGTCCACCATCACATCGGCACCGCCGCCCGCGATCACCTGCGTCGGCGCGATATCCGGGCCACCCGGCAGGATGGTGACATTCAGGTCCTCTTCTTCATAGAACCCCTTGTCCAGCGCCACGTAATAGCCCGCGAACTGGGCCTGCGTGACCCATTTGAGTTGCAGCGTCACATCATCTGCGGCCCAAGCCGGAGCTGTCGCCAGCCCCATCGCAAGCGTCGCCCCTGTCATCAGTTTCTTCATCTCATGTCTCTCCTTGTTGAACGTTTTTGTGCCCGGCCTCGACGGGTTCTTTTTTGACGGCTTTATTTTCTGCGTTGCGAGGGATGCCAGAAGGTCATCGCCCGCTCGAACCAGACAACGATACCATAGAAGACGGTGCCAGCGATGGCCGCGACGATGATCTCGGCCCAGACCAGATCAATCGACAGGCTGCCGACGCCGGTGGAAATGCGGAACCCCATCCCGCGAGTGGGGGATCCGAAATACTCGGCCACAATCGCCCCGATCAACGCCAATGTGGTGGCGATTTTCAAACCGTTGAAGATGAACGGCATCGCCGCTGGCAGGCGCAGCTTGAACAGCGTCTGCATGTAACCCGCCGCATAGGTCCGCATCAGATCGCGCTGCATCGCGTCCGTCTCGCGCAGGCCCTGAACGGTATTCACGAGGATGGGAAAGAACACCATCACCACCACAACCGCCGCCTTGGACTGCCAGTCGAAGCCGAACCAGCTGACCAGAATGGGCGCGATCCCCACGATTGGCAGGGCGGCCACGAAATTGCCCACCGGCAGCAGGCCCCGCGTCAGAAAGG
>NCJR01000214.1:0-4105 GCA_002282555.1 Rhodobacterales bacterium 34-62-10 | reverse complement strand
CCGCCGTGCTGCCGATGGCAAAGCCGGTCAGCGCGCCCTTGAGGACGGTCTGGCGGAAATCCTCCCACAGGATCTCGGTGCTGCTGGCAAAGGTCTGCGCCACGGCGGATGGCGCGGGCAGTATGACGGGCGACACACCCAAGCCGCGCACCAGCCCTTCCCACAGCACGATCAGCGTGACACCGAACAGCACCGGCACAATGATCCGCACCGCCCGCGTGCCATGCCACGGCGAATTGGCCAGCCACGCATTCAACGCCCATGCCCCCGCCCAAAAGATCAGCGCAAGGATCAGCCAGCTCATGCCTGCATCCCCATGCGTTTCAACGTGATCCGCTGCGCCAGATCCAGCAGCGTCACCAAGGCCCCCGCCAGAACCGCCGCCGCCACCAGCGCGGCCCAGATCGCCAGCGGCGTGCCGAACTGATCCCCGATCAGGATGCGCGCGCCCAACCCGCTGATAGCCCCCGTCGGCAATTCACCCACGATGGTCCCCACCAGCGCCGCCGCGATCCCCACCTTGAGCGAGGTGAACAGATACGGCACCGAGGCGGGCAGGCGCAGCTTCAAAAACGCCTGAAACCCCGATGCGTTATAGGTCTGAAGCAGGTCCAATTGCGCATGCGCAGGCGAGCGCAACCCCTTGACCATCCCCACCAGCACCGGAAAATAACACAAATAAGCTGAGATGATCGCCTTGGGCACCGTCCGGTCGGTGATCCCCAATTGCGACGACACCACAATGATCATCGGCGCCAGCGCCACGATGGGCACCGTCTGGCTGATAATCGCCCACGGCATCAGGCTCATATCCACCACTCGCGAATATACGATGGCTACCGCCCCCAGAATGCCAAGCGTCGTGCCCAGCGCAAAGCCCCACAGCGTCGATTGCAACGTGATCCAGCCGTGATAGAGCAGCGAGCGTTTCGACATCGCCCGCCCGTTCAGCGCCATCTCCGCCGTGGTATTCCACAGCTCGACCGCCACCTG
Organism: Rhodobacterales bacterium 34-62-10; assembly: GCA_002282555.1. Classification (GTDB taxonomy): domain Bacteria; phylum Pseudomonadota; class Alphaproteobacteria; order Rhodobacterales; family Rhodobacteraceae; genus Seohaeicola. Next base: position 3,112 of record NCJR01000214.1, on the reverse strand, counting down.
CCCCGGCGTCGGCAGGCGTGGCCGTTCCATGGCATAGGTCCCCACGATCTGTGCTGGATTGTTCAGCATCAAGGCCCAGACCGACACCTCCTGCCGTTCCAGCGCGGTGGCAGGCTGCAGCGCCGCCCCGTCCCGCTGCGCCTGATCCAGCGCCACGCGGATATTCATCGGGGCGACCGCCACATACCAGATCGCCAATATCGCAACCAGAACCGTCAGGATCGGCAGCGCATTCCTCATGCTCTGACACTCCCGGTTTCACTGTTCCGCAAATACTCATATCGCCCGGCCTGCCGCGAAGTCAGGTTTTTGAGTATTTTAGGAACGATGAAAGGAATTGGTGCTCTACTGCCGCCACGGTACAGGCTGGAGAGCCGATGACCGTGAACGGTGAAGGGGTCCGCCACCTTGCACAAAACGCGGGCCGGGTGCGAAGGGGGGCGGGCGCCTGTCCCCTTTCCACCCGGATCAGCGGCGCGTGGCGCGATCATCAATGGCTCAATCATCGTAAGCATGCCCCGCGCGCAGCCCGTCGCGGACACGATGGGCGATCTGGATGAATTCCGGGCTATCGCGGATTTCCAGCGGCCGCTCGCGCGGCAGCGGGCTGTCAATCACATCGGTGATCCGGCCGGGGCGCGGCGACATCACCACGATCTTGGTCGACAGGTATACCGCTTCCGGGATCGAATGGGTCACGAAACAGATCGTCTTGTTGGTCCTGTCCCACAGCTTGAGCAACTGCTCGTTCAGGTGATCCCGCACGATCTCATCCAGCGCGCCGAAAGGTTCGTCCATCAGCAGGATATCCGCATCAAAGGCCAAAGCCCGCGCAATCGAGGCGCGCTGCTGCATCCCGCCCGACAATTGCCAAGGGTATTTCTTCTCGAACCCGCCCAGTTCCACCAGTTCCAGCACGCGGGCAACCCGCGCGTCCTGATCGGCGCGGGAATAGCCCATGATCTCCAGCGGCAGGCGGATATTGCCGCCGATGGTGCGCCACGGGTAAAGTCCGGCCGCCTGAAACACATAGCCATAAGCGCGCGCCTTCCGCGCTGCTTCCGGCGAGGTGCCATTGACCGTGATCTGCCCCGCCGTCGGCTGTTCCAGATCGGCCATCACCCGCAGAAACGTGGTCTTGCCGCAACCTGACGGACCGATGAAGCTGACGAAATCCCCCCGTTCGATATCCAGCGACACATCACGCAGCGCATGAACCGGGCCATCCCCGGTCTGAAAGGTCAGATCAAGGCCCTTGGCGCTGATCACGGGTTGATGGGTCACGTCTGTTGTCTCCTGCTGGCCGCAGTATTGGCTGGCGGCGGGGGGCCGGATCAAGTCCGCCCCTCCCTTATCCTGCATCTTTTCGCGCCGGAATCAGATTCCTGCCGGAATATTCAGCGGATCACGTTTGATCATCTTGGGCGCGGTCAGCTCTTTCCATTTGCTCAGCGCGACGTTAGCGGAAGGAAAGGCTGGGCGCGGCACGAAACGACCCCGTCCCGGTTGCGGCTGGCTGTTCTGCCCCCAAGCCCAGATCACCTCACCCCGGCTCAGGGTGTAACGCGCCTGCGCCTTGACGTTGAAGCCTTCGAACACGTTGTAATCCAGCACCGAATGGTGGTTCGAGGCGGAAATCGTCTTGCTGATCTTCGGGTCCCAGACCACGATATCGGCATCGGCCCCCTCAACAATCGCGCCCTTCTTGGGATAGATGTTCAGGATCTTGGCGACATTCGTGCTGGTCGCCGCGACGAATTCATTGGGTGTCAGGCGCCCCGTTTCCACCCCTTCGGTCCACAGCACGGCCAGACGTTCCTCCAACCCGTTCGACCCGTTCGGAATGATGCGGAAATCATGCCGCCCTGCGCGCTTTTGTGCCGTGCTGAAGGCCGCGTGATCCGTGGCCACCACCTGCAACGATCCCGCCTGCAACCCGGCCCAAAGGCTGTTCTGGTGATCCTTCGACCGGAACGGCGGCGACATCACGCGCCGCGCGGCATGGTCCCAATCGGTGTTGAAATACTCGGATTCGTCCAGCGTCAGGAACTGGATCAGCGGCTCGCCGTAAACCCGCATCCCCTTCTGGCGCGCGCGCCGGATCGCCTCATGCGCCTGCTCGCAGGAGACATGCACGATATACAAGGGCACCCCCGCCGCATCGGCGATGGTGATGGCGCGGTTCGCGGCCTCGCCCTCGAACTCAGGCGGGCGGGAATAGGCGTGCCCTTCCGGCCCCGTGATCCCTTGGTCAAAGTATTTCTGCTGCATCTCGGCCACCAGATCGCCGTTCTCGGCATGAACCATCGGCAGCGCACCCAGTTCGGCGCAGCGCTTGAAGGATGCGAACATCTCGTCATCCTCGATCATCAGCGCGCCCTTATAGGCCATGAAATGCTTGAAGCTGTTCACCCCCATCTCGACCGCGTCCTTCATCTCGTTGAAGACGCTCTCGTTCCAGCCGGTGATCGCCATGTGATAGCCAACGTCCGAGCAAATCTGCGGCGCGCTTTTGCGGTGCCATTCGTTGATCGCGTTCTTGATACTGCCATCGGCCCCCGGCAGGCAGAAATCCACGATCATCGTGGTGCCGCCGGTGGCCGCCGCCCAAGTGCCGGACTCAAAGGTCTCGGCGGCGGTAGTGCCCATGAAGGGCATCTCCAGATGGGTATGCGGATCAATCCCGCCGGGGATGACATAGGCCCCCTCGGCGTCGATATATTCATCGCCCTTCAGATCCGTGCCGATCTGCTTGATCACCTCACCCTCGATCAGCACATCGGCTTTCCATGTGCGGTCCGCGGTGCAGACCATGCCGCCCTTGATCACCTTGGTCATCTCAACCCTCCTTGTCGCGCGAAACGAGGCTCTCAGGCCCCTGCTTCTTCTTGCTTCAAATATCCGAAAGCGCGGCCTGCCTCATGCGGCAATGCCCGCCGTCTCGACCGGGATGTCTATCGGCGTGCCCTGGATGCCGCGGATCTGCCGCATACCCCGCTCCGGTTCGCACCCCAGGGGCTGTCCCTCGCGACGCCGGTGGGCGTCGAGCGCCTGCCGGGATTCGAGGACGGTCAGGTGTCGGTGCAGGATGGCGCGGCGCAGCTGGCGGCCG
>NCJR01000014.1 GCA_002282555.1 Rhodobacterales bacterium 34-62-10 | reverse complement strand
TCAGGAAGTGTACCCAATGGGGCTTGAGCGCGTCGAAACTCGCGGACCCAGATTCGGCGTGACCAATCAGAATGCATCCAGTCAAACACCACTTCCAGCACCCCCGACCTTTCCCTCGGGATTAGCGGGGCCCTGAAAGCCCCGCCACGAAACCCGGAAAGATCAAGACGGGTCTCTAACAGTCGTTACCGTCAGTCTTCCGTTGATGCGATCAGCCTCGAACTCGATGGTCTGACCAACGGTCAATCCGTCGAGGATCGCAGGATCCGCAACTCGGAACACCATCGTCATGGCCTCCATCTCGAGGTTCGGAATCGCGTCATGCGCGATGGTGAGCCTTTGCGGATCGGTGGTAATTTCCTCCACGATGCCCCGCACGAAGCTCTCCGCGAATGCCGGCAGGGCAAAAAGGCCGAGTGTCACGGCGAGGGCTACGGTCTTGAGATTTTTCATGGTGATACTCCTAGAGTTCAGTTGACGTTCAGCGGACCGTGCATGCCCGCATCCATGTGGCCGGGGATCAGGCAGGCGAACTGGAAGGTGCCCGGCTGACTGAATGTCCAAATCAGTTCGCCGCTCTCACCCGGAGCGAGCGAGACGGCGTTTGGATCCTCATGGCGCATGTCGGGGTTCATCATCATGACTTGCATGTGCTCCAGGTTCGCCTCGACCGTGTCGATGACCATCTCGTGGTCGAGCACCCCTCGATTGGTGACGACAAAGCGCACGGTCTCACCGTGCGAGATCGTCAGTTCGGCGGGAGAGAATGCCATGCCACCAGCTTCGGGTTCGAACATGTCGACTTCGATCGTCCGGGTGACATCGGCAGCATTACCCGGGCGACCGATCTCCCAGTCGTCGGCATGGGCATGCCCGCCGTCGGGGCCGGGGCCGGCCAGCGCGCCGCCGCCCATGACGAGCAATGCAAGCGCAAGAAGAGAAGCGTGTTTCATTTGATCTCCATCTCCAAGAGGTTCAGGCCCGCGTTCGCGGGGTAAGGGTGGTTCTGGGGCTGTCGTTGCGCGCGATTTCGGGCAGGTCGCCCGTCCATTCGTGCGCCTCGGTTCCGGGTGGGTTCTCATACCAGCCGGGATCGCTGTAGTCGTCGGGAGCGATGTCGGGCCGGACCTTCACGACAGAAAACATGCCGCCCATTTCGATTGGGCCATGCGGCCCCCAGCCAGTCATCATTGGCACGGTGTTGGCGGGCAGCGGCATTTCCATCTCGCCCATCTCGGCCATGCCCGCACTGCCCATGGCCATGTATCCGCGCTGGTGCTGGCGGATCAGTTCGACCGAACGGCGTTGATCTGTGCCGATCATCGTGGGGATGTCGTGGCCCATCGCATTCATCGTGTGGTGCGACTTGTGGCAGTGAATCGCCCAGTCGCCGGGATTGTCGGCAACAAACTCGTAGGCGCGCATGGCACCCACTGGAATGTCGATGGACACTTCGGGCCAGCGCGCCTCGGGGCGGACCCAGCCGCCATCGGTGCCCGTAACCTCGAAGTGATAGCCGTGCATGTGGATCGGGTGGTTCGTCATGGTCAGGTTGCCGACCCGCACCCGCACCCGGTCGCCCTGACGGACGACCAGAGGGTCGATGTCCGGGAAAATCCGGCTGTTCCAACACCAGAGGTTGAAGTCCAGCATCGTCATCGTGCGCGGCACGGCCGAGCCCGGCGTGATGTCGAAGGCGTTGAGCAGAAATGCGAAGTCGCGGTCGACCGGCATGACGGACGGATCTCGCGGGTGGATGATGAATAGGCCCATCATCCCCATCGCCATTTGCACCATCTCGTCGGCATGCGGGTGATACATGTGCGTGCCCGACTTGATGAGGTCGAACTCGTAGACGAATGTCTTGCCGGGCGGGATCCCCGGATGACTCAGCCCCCCGACTCCATCCATGCCCGACGGCAGGATCAGCCCATGCCAATGGATCGTGGTGTGTTCGGGGAGGTGATTGGTGACGAAGATACGAACCCGGTCTCCCTCCACCGCCTCGATTGTCGGGCCGATCGAGCTGCCGTTGTAGCCCCAGAGCCGGGCGACGGTTCCCTCGGCGAGCTCCCGCTCCACTGGTTCCGCGATGAGGTGGAACTCCTTCACGTTGCCATTCATCCGCCAAGGCAAAGACCAGCCGTTCAGGGTCACGACCGGGTTGTATTCGGGTCCTGAACTCGGGCGCGGGGGCACCTGCGTCGCCGCGGATCCGGCCACCGGGGCTTCGGGTGTCTGCGCGGTCGATGTCCGGGCAAGCAGCGAGGCGCTGACCAGGGTCGCACCTGCACCAAGAATTTGACGTCTGTTCATCGTATTGTCCTTTCTCAATGTGGTGCCGCACCGGCCGCGGCCATTTCGGGGGAGGCTCCGCCGCCACCGCCGTCGCCGCCACCGCCGTAGAGAGCCGCCGTCATTAGCGCCTCTGCCCTCCAGTAATCGGCGCGCGCCGATGCCTCCGACATCTGGGCCGCCTGCCGGGCACGGATGGCATCGAGAAGCTCAACGTAGGACTCGATCATCCCGTTGTAGGCGAGCAGCGTCTCGCTCTCGACAAGGGCCCGCAAGGGTACAAGGTTGTCACGGTAGTGGCGCGCGATCTGATGTGCACCGGCCAGTTCGGCCTGAGCCGCGCGTGCCTCGGACCTCACGGTCACGGCGCGTTCCGCAAGCTGGTGTGCCGCCCGCAGATAGGCCATCTCGGCACGTCGCAACCGCGCTTCGCCGCTGTCGAAGATGGGGATCACGAACTCGACCTCGAACTGGGGCGTCGTCGACGTTTCGACATCGCCGCCGTCGCGCTCGCGCTCGATCTCCGCTCCTGTGATCAGCTCGAGATCGGTTACTGACCGCGTCGCGTTCTCAAGCCCGTGCTCCTGCGCGACCGCCTGCAGTTCCAGACGCGCGAGTGTCAGATCCACGCGCCGTGCAAGGGCCTGGGTTTCCGCGTCTCGCGGCGCCCCGGCCCGGCCTGGCAATGCGGGCAAGGCGTCCGGCACATAGTATTGCGTCTCGGTACCCCAGAGGCCCATCAGGCGGGTCAGACGTTCCTTCGCGACCTGGGCATCGAGCCGGGCACGGGCCCTCTGCCCAGACAACTCCGCGAACAGAGCCTGGTCGCGCGCCTGTGCCGCCCGATTCAGGAAGCCCGTCTCTCCAAGCTCAGCTGCAAGATCGGACTGCGCGTTTGCCGTGGATTCCGCGTCTCGAACGATACTGGCCGCCTCGAATGCCGCCACAGCATCGATCCAGGCAAGCCGCGTTTCCGTCGCGACCCTCAGCGTTTCCTCGGCCGCGATCAACTGCGCTTGCCTGAACCTGGTCTCCGCAATCCGACTTCTTTGTTCGGTGGTCGCCAGCGCAAGGATGTTGAAAGCGATAATCCCCTCGATAGCTCGCCAGGCCAGGTCGTCTGCACCAATCCCGAACGTCCCGATCGCGACCCGTGGGTTCGGCTGCAAGGTCGTCTGCCAGATCTCGGCGGCCGTCATGCCAAGTTCGGCATAGGCAGCCTGCAACCCGCGATTGTTCAGAAGGGCAACCTGCACCGCGGTATCAGCCAACACGGTCCTTTGATGCACCATCTGGTGCACGCGTTCCGAATTCGCACGGATCGTTGCGGCGTCCTGCAGAAAGACCGCCTGAGCACGGGTCGCCGCCGAAGTCGTGTTGCGAACCGTCTCGAAGCCCGGTTCGCGCGCGGCAAGTCCCGCTGTCAGTTCGGGGTTGGCACATGCCGACAACGCCACGGCACTTATGGATAGAAGAAGACCGGCCCGCTTCATTCGAGTGCTCCTTCCGGCGCTTGTGAGCGATTCAAGTCGCTCCAGTTACCCGGCTGAACGACGGGACGGGCCTCGAAGTCGGGCAAGAGTGCAACAAGGGCAGACCTGCCCTGAACCGATTGATTGTTCGCGGCGCCAAGGCCGAGGACTTCCTGGTCAGGAAGGACAGATGGCGGCGCGCAGGCAGCCAAAGCGAGCGGCAACAGGGCCGCATGAACTATCTTCATGTTGGTATCCGATCGTCTGAGTGACAAAATACGGGCCCGAAAAGAGCCGCACTCCGGCATGGCCGGTGGTCAGAGGTCAGGCGTTCGGAGGGCGATAAAGACTTTCGGGTCTGCTCAGACCGGAAATGCTGTTGTCCGAGGGACGGTCGGCGACAGGTATTGCCACCCGCTCCCGCGCGGGTTCGGCCGCCGAAAGCGAATAGACCGAGCACAGGTGCTGGGAACACTCTGCCGACACAGGGTCTGCATTTACGTGAACCGAACTCAGGTCAGACGCCTCGGACTTAAACGAGACATGCCCAGCGTGATCATGCGCAGCGCTTGCCATTTCGGACACCGGTGCCACACAATGAACGGCGTGGTGTGCAGCGGCACCTCCCGCGCTGGTTGCAAGCGCGAAGAGTACGATGAAAAGCGCGTGGACCAGACGAATCATGCTGCTGCCGATGAAGTGCCTCGGCGATCAATAGGCATGCAATTCACAGGGCGCACAACAAAAAAACGCGTGCGGTCATCCACTTGCGCGCATTCGCGCCGTATCGCCCGCTAACTGCACGCGGCGAGAGGGTAATGTCGCAAAATGTAACAGGAACTCGAACAAGAAGGACGCGTTGTTCGTTGAACAAGCGCGACGGCCTCGCCCCGGGGCTTTCCCGCACCAAACGAGGAGGCAACAATGTCCTATTGGCGGTTCGCCGCGATGATCGCGACCTCGACGGTCGTGATGTTCATTCTGATGTATCTTAACACCTACGCGCTCGAGCACCTGTTCTGGTCAGAAACCCGCGCCTACATGGCGCTGCTCATGGGCGCGACGATGGCGGTCATCATGCTCGCCTGGATGCTGTCGATGTATTCGTCGAAGGCCATCAACGCAGGGATATTTTCGGGGTCGGTCGTCGTATTTGTGCTGACGCTCTGGCTGGTGCGAAGCCAGGAGACCGTTCAGGATCGTTCCTTCATGTCCGCCATGATCCCGCACCATTCCATCGCCATCATGACCTCCAGCCGGTCGGAACTGACCGATCCGCGGGTCGAGAAGCTGGCGCACGACATCATTGCCGCGCAGAACCGCGAGATCGCCGAGATGCGTTACCTGATCGCGGACATCGACGACAACGGCGAGGTCGAAAGCATCTACGAGGATCCGCCGCCCAGTGTCGGCACCCTCGAGGACGCGCTGTCGAACACGCTGATCGCCACCCTCGACCCCTCGCCCGTGACGCTCGATGCCCTGCCGCAGGGCACCGACATCTCGGCCCTGACCTGCGGATTCCGGCGGGTCGAGGGCGAGGATCCGATCCTGCTCAACAACGAGGAGGGCGCCCTTACGCAGCTCAACGGGGTCATTTTGACGCTTGACGCCGAAGACGCAGGAACCTTTGGCGCCCCCGGCATCAGGATGACTTTGCGAGAGGTCCCAGACGCGGACTGGCGCGGAGGGGCCGAATTGATCTTCTCCCTCGAAGAAGGGCTGACGGTCGGCTATCGCGGCTTCTACGAATGCGATATCTGACAGGAGCGTGACGCACCGGAGGGACCTGCAAACGAGTGGGCGGCAGCAAAGGAGGAGGCATCGTGCAACGATTGTTCTCTCTCGAGTTGCCGTTCTCTCGTTTCGCTTGGAATACGCTCGTCGTCAGCCTTGCGGGCCTCCTCCCACTTCTGGTGCTCTTCATCGCCATGACACCGGACCTCGCCGGGCATCTCGCCGGTGGCGGCCCCGCGTTATCTCGGTTCGTTCGGCAAGTGCTGACGAACGGAGTGCCGGTTGTTTTCGTCGTGAACTACGTCGCCTTCTTCCTCTATGCCTCGACGAACGCGCGCGGAAACCATGAGCGACGACCAGGCTCGGTCCTGTTCCTTGACGTAGCCGCAAGGCTCGTTGCCTTCATCGTGCTGCACATCTTGATCTACGTCCTCTCCGCTGACTGGTTCGGGTCTTTCGGAGGCAGTCGCGCAATGGCGGTTCGCGTTATGGCGCCAACCCTCGCGCGTTCGGCTTTCTTCGAGAATATCTCGGGGGTCTATCTCTACGCGACGCTGGTCAGCGCGATTCCCCTCTATGTCTCCGTGATCGAGGGTTGGCTCGCGCAGGGCCGGTCATTTGCTCATCGACGTTCTCGGGGTATTGCTGTGTTCCTGTCGCTCGTGCTCTTCGTTGCAGTCGTCGTGCTTTTGACCGGCATCGCTTATCTTGTGTCCGCGTTCCAATCATCCAACTGATGCAACGATGCAGCCCGGCAAAGGATCAGGCCACGCATAACGCAGAATTCATGCCACTATCGTTGCTACCCGTGGCCAGATTGTTCACTCTGGGAACAACAAAAAATCTACTGTTAGAGGGCGGTTCGCGTGAAGTCGAGACATCTGGCGGAAGGAAGTCTGGTATTGGTCCTTGGCGGATGTTCGCCATCGTTCGATCAGGGAGGCCGCGAAACTGAACCTGCCGCAGCGCCAGTGCCCGAAGCCGTCATCCAGCTCGCAGCCCCTTACCAGGATCTCACGACGGCCCGCCTTCAAGCGGAGGACGGATGCTACTGGTATCTCCATTCGGGGCCCGTCGAGACGACACTGCTTCCGCTCCGGACGTTGGAAGGGCGCCCGATCTGCACGGCATCCGGCCCGGCCGCTTCCGGCTGACAAAGCCAGCCGAGGGCACGGCAGAACGGGCTCACGTCCGGACGCTGTCCTTCAGCGCCGTGCGATCAGCTTCGTGACCCCAGAGAGGTCTCGGCCGGGTAAAGACGCGCAGTGACACCGATTTCGACCTGATCGAAAAGCCCGTTTATATGCGCCATGACCATTCTGACGCAGCCGGAGCTTGCTCTCGATCCGATCGATCTTGGATACGGCGTACCATGTATACGAAGATAAGTGTCCCGTTCACCCACATAGAGATACAGCGCGCGAGATCCCAAAGCGTTGCCCGGTCCGGGTTCCATCCCGTCTTCGTATTGCGCATAGAGATCGGGTTCGCGCTCGATCATGGATCGGGTCGGCGTCCAGTGCGGCCAGCGGACCTTGCGGCGGATCGTGTAGGTGCCGGGCTCGTAGAGATCGCCGCGCCCGATCGCCACGCCGTACCGCACGGCCGTTCCGCCTTCTTCGATGTGGTAAAGGTAGCGCGCGACCGCGTCGACATGGATGTCGCCCGGCCTCAAGCCATCGTTTGCGATCACCCGTGTCGGCAGGAAGCGCGGATGAAGGCCCCAAGGGTTCGACGTGGCTGGATCGTAGTTCGCAGGCGTGACCTGCGCATCCCATTCCGCTTTCTGTGCCTCGCTGGGCCACGTGCTGGCAACCAGCGGACCGGTGATGGACGGCGAGAACAGGGCGGCTGTAGAAGCGATGAAATGGCGGCGGGTCAGCATCGTGCGTTTCTCCGGTCAGCCGATCGAAGGATTGCGGTCACTCGGACCCATCACGCACCTGCGCGACCAAGGCCTGCAACTGCTCCTGTTCGACGAGACCCGGAACAAGCGCCTCGCCGATCACGAAGGACGGAGTGCCGTTGAACCCCAGAGCCTGGCTAAGGCGCATGGAGGTTGCGATATGCTCTTCGATCTCGGGCGCCGCCATGTCCCGACGGAGCTGCACGAGATCGAGCCCGACTTCTTCGGCCACCCGCATGACGGCCGCTTCCTCCGCCCGGCCGTTCATCCCCATCAGAGCCCAATGGAATTCCTCGTAAAGGTCCTGTTCGCGTGCGGCGAGTGCCGCCCGCGCGGCAAAAACAGATCCCTCGCCCAGAATGGGCCACTCACGATAGACGAGTCGAACGTTTGGATCGGCGGCCAACAAGGCCTCGATCTCCGGTTTTACCCGCCTGCAGTAGGGGCAGTTGTAGTCGAAGAACTCGACGATGGTGACGTCGCCATCCGGATTTCCGAGTACAGGAGCGTTCGGATCCCGTTCGAGAAGATCGCGCTCGTCCTCCAGAACCTGCGCTTGTGCCTCGGCCTGTGCGTCGGCCTCCTGACGTTGCAGGATGGCGACGGCCTCCATCACGATTTGCGGGTTCTCGCGTATGGTCTCGAGGACCAGCTCGCGTACCCGATCCTCCGAAAGGTCGTCCGCGGACGCGGCGACTGGCAGAAAAACAGCCAATACCGTGGCGCAGAGAATGGATTTCTTCATTGGGTCAACTCCCTTCGTTGGCGAGGCTCGCCTCCGTACGGGCGGCCTGCGCGGCACGCGCGCGCTCCGGCCACGTCGATCGGATGTAGGCGAGAATGGTCCAGATTTCCTGATCGCTCAGCTGCCCGGAGAAGCCGGGCATGCCGCTGTCGAACTCGATGCCCTGCATGGCCAGCGTCTGACGGCCGCCAAGCTTCGTGTATTGAAACAGGACACTGTCGGGGTGGTGCCATGTATGCCCTGTCTCGTCATGAGGGGGCGCCGGCAACCGGCCGTCGGGCCCCGGGCTTTGCCAGTCAGGCTGCCCTTCCAGGTTTGCGCCATGACAGGACGCACAGTACTCGCCGTAGAGCACCTCACCTTGTGCCAGGTCGAGACCTTCCGGCATGATCATTGCAGCTTCCGACTCCGAGCCCCCGCCCGTCCACCACAAAGCAACCAGCGCGACGGAGACGATGGCGGCAGCAGCTACCGCGACGACACTCCTCCGCATCAGGTCACCCTGACCCAAGTCGTCATCCCTGACGCGGCATGGGAAAGCATGTGGCAGTGAAACAGCCAGTCGCCGGGATTATGCGCCGAAAACGCGATCTCGCGGGTCTCGCCACCGAATGTCAGGACGGTATCCCGGAGCGGTCCCAGCGTGCCGTCTGCCGCGATCTCGCGGAAGTGCATCCCGTGGAGGTGCATGGCATGCGGAAAGGAGGTGTCATTGACGATTTCAAGACGGACCGGCTCATCGCGTGCCAGAACGGCCAGTGGGTCATCCGTCATACCGATGACGTCATTGAAGGCCCAGAACTGGTTGGCATCTACCAGTTGGCGAAAGGTTCTCCGCTCCCCGTTGAACTGGGCCGACTGCAGGCGGCCCATCGCGCCCCCACCCATGTGAAGGCGCACATGCCGGGCTTGTGAGAGATCCGGAGGAGCCATGTTGGCGTTTGGGGCCAACGCCTGCGGAGCATCCCTGCGCGCGCCGGACGATGCCCCGACCACCGGGAAGGCCGACTGAACGAACCCCTCGCCATTGTCGACACGGACCAGGTAGGCCGTCTCACCTTGGTCTGCCACGACATCCACAAGGAGGTCGGCCCGCTGCCCCGGCCCGAGCAAAACCGTCTCCGACAAGCGCTGCGGCGCTTCCAGCGGCATGCCGTCGAGCGCCATCACCCAGCCTTCGAAACCGGCCAGTGTCAGTTCGAAGATCCGGGCATTTGCAGCGTTCACGAGGCGAAGTCGCAGCCGCTCATGGCGGCGCACATCGAGGCTGTGCCCGTACTGCCCGTTCGTCGCGATGAAGTTCCCGACCCGGCCCGCGTGGCTGCGATCGTGGCGCGAGCTGAAGTCGGGATCGATCTGCGCGGTTTCAGGGTTGAGGAGCCAGTCGTCGAGGATCAGGACCTCGTCGCGATCCACGTCGGGCCCCTCCGGTTCTTCGACCACGAGCGCTCCATAAAGACCGCGCGCGACCTGTTCAACGGAGCGGTTGTGCGCGTGGTACCAGTAGGTGCCGGCATCGGGTGCTGTGAAATCGATGTCGAAGGACGCGCCTGGGGCGACGGCCTCCTGCGTCAGGCCCGCGACACCGTCCATCGCGTTGTCGATCCGGACGCCGTGCCAGTGGAGCGACGTGGCCTGAGGCAGTTCATTGACCAGCCGGCGTGTGACCCGACCGCCCTGCCGGACCCGGATCACCGGCCCCGGCATGGAGCCGTCAAAGCCCCAGATGGCGGTCTGGGGATAATCCGGCGGCGCCAGTTGCATGCTGGCTTCGCGGGCCGTCAGCGCCACGGCCGAGCTGCTCTGTGCAAGCAGATGGGACGGCGCAGTCGAGGCGAGCCCCGCGGCCGCACCGATCTTCAGGATATCGCGTCTTGAGTAGGTCATGTCATCTTCCTCGGGGGCGCACGCCAGGATCGGATCGCGCCATCTCAGTCGGCCTCGCCTTCCCTCGTACGCACACCTGCCATCTCGATCCCTGCGACATCGCTGTCGAGCAGGTATGTCGCCATTGCCTCGAGGTCTGCCGGTGTTAGAAAGCTCGTCCCGTACATGACGACCTCTCCCATCGAGCCTCCGAAAGCGTCGCCGGAGGGCGTGATGCCCGTTCTGAGAGCGTAGGCGAGGTTGGAGACGGTCCAGCCGCCCGCAATTAGGTCGGGGGATCTGATCGACGGAGCGTCGTTGCCGCCGGGAAGCGCATCGTTGCCGGCGAAGACGGCGTCAAGCACACGCGCACCCGCAAGGTTCCGCTCCGTATGGCAGGCGCCGCAATGTGTCGCGCCCCGAACCAGTTCCCGCCCGCGGTTCCACACGTCGCTCTGCCCATCGACCGGCTCCGTCTCAGGATCATCGAGATAGGCCGCCCGCCAGAACTTCAGACCCCAGCGCTGATCGAAAGGGAACACCACGTCATGCGAGGGCGCATTTTCGGCCACCGGAGGAACCGTCTGGAATGCGGCCCAGAGGTCGGCAATGTCCTGGTCGGAAAAGTCGGCGTAAAACGGATAGGTGAATGTCGGATAGTAGGGCGCGCCATCCGGCCCTATGCCTTGCCGCACCGCGCGGGCAAAGTCCTCGACAGTCCACGCTCCGATGCCAAAGTCGGGGTCAGTGGTGATGTTCGGCGGATAGAACGTGCCGAAGTCGGTGGGAAGAGGCGCGCCGCCGGCGAGCGGCGCGCCTCCGTCCTCGAAGTTGGTGTGACAGGCAATACAGCCGCTTGCGCGGGCCAGATAGGCCCCACGCTCGATATCTCCGACCAGCTCGATCGGTTCCGGCTCCACCCCAACCGGCCATGCGGCCAGCGCAGCGACTGCGGCTGCACCCAGCACCGCAGCCGCTGCGCCGAATTTCAGGACCGGTCGCATCGTCACTCGTCCTCGGCGCGAAACCGGGTGTGGCAGGCCGAACAGACCTGGCTTGCCATCGCGAAGGCCGCATCGGCGGGCATGGCGCCGATATCTGCGGCTGTCATGCCACTCATCATGCCGCCGCCCATTATGCCGCTGCGACTGCCCATCATGGCGCTGCCGTTTCCACCCATCATGCTGCCGCCGCCCATCATTGTGCCGGTAGACATCCCGCCTTGCTCATGAGCGAGGCCGTTGTTTGCGGCTAGGGCGAGACCGCGTGCGGCCACCTGCATCTGCTCAGCGAGGGCGGCGAACCTGTCCCACTCCTCCCAGATCAGATCGCGGGCCTCGGAGGGATCGCCACTGCTGCCTTCGGGGAAGAGGTCCGTCATGGCGCTGCCGGAATGCGCCTCGATGGTTTCCGCTGCGCGCCTCAACGTATCTGCATCGTATTCGCGTTCGCCGCGCATCATGGGGGCGACGGCCTGCACCGCATCGCCCATGGCCTTCATGCCTTCCATGCGTTCCAGGACGACGCCGCTGGCGCCCGTGTGCGCCAGCGCCGCCGCGCCGGCGATGACGCTCGCAAGAGCAATGGTCGTGAGTCTGATGTTCATGGGGTCTCTCCTCGTATCGGGGGTCGAAATTCTCGCAAGGCTCACGACCCATTTCGGGGAGGCGGTAGATCAAAAGGTATCGTCACGCTTTGGCCATCGCTTCTGGTCAAAGCAAAGCGATGGCCGAATTCCGCAATTCGGATTTCGAACCTGGGATTATTCAGAAACACGGATACGGTCTTGCAATCGAGCCCCGGATGACAATGCCCGTTCACCGCTGCATGTTCATCCTCGGTATCGCCTCGATGAGCGTCCGCATGGTCGTGCAAGTGTACTTGCTCGAACACTCCGCCCGTAGCGTTAGCGGTATCGGGCAAAGACGAGAGGGCCATCGACAGCATGACGCAGACGACGAGAATGGCTCTGGCCAAGGTGCGATGCGCGGTTCGCATCAATTGATCCCGTTCGCACGCTGCAGTTCACGGACATACGCCGTGATGGCCATGACATCGGCGCGCGTAACGCCTTCGACCGGCGGCATGTTCCCGAAATTCCAGTGATGCGCCCTCACGCCGTTCTGGGCGGCCAGAAGAAACGCGGCATCGGCATGGTGGCTGGGTTCATAGATGCGGTGCACGAGCGGCGGCCCGATCCCCTGACGTCCGGCCGCGTTCTCGCCATGACACTGAGCGCACAGACCCTCGAACCCGCGTTGCCCGATCTGCGCCTGCGCTGAAAGCGTTTCGGGCAGCTGTACCTCGACCATCGCCGCGCCCTCCGCGACACCCGCGGTACCGGACCCGCCTGCGGAATACTGCTCGCCGCCGTTCGGGGTGTTCAGCCACCAAACGGCTCCGACGATAGCTGCGGTCACGAAAGCAAGAGTTAGAATCTGCCCTGTTCTCATTTGCCAAATCCCACTGGTTCTTGCCGTGCCAGAAATCCTTCAGATCAGCTTGACCTGAGTCCCGACCGGGGCCCTTTCGAACACCTCCTCGATGTGCTCGTTGAATAGCCCGATACAACCGTTCGAGGACCGCCGTCCGATCTTGCGCGTATCGTGAGTGCCGTGAATTCGGTAATATTGCCAGGACAGGTAGAGCGCCCGCGTTCCGAGAGGGTTGCTGGGATCGCCACCCGGCACATAGGCTGGCCATTCCGGATTGCGCTCGCGCATGGAGGGCGTCGGCGCCCAGCCGGGATTCACCCTTTTCTCGATAACTTCGGTATAGCCGCGACGTGTGAGATCGTCCGTCATCGGGACCGAGGTAGGATAAAGGCGCATTTCCCCATCCGATGTCCAATGCTGCATCGCTTTAGCGATGGTATCGGAAATGATTATCCCGGCGCCGAGTTGATCGAAGTGATCCCGCCAGTCATGAATCCGGAAGGAAGAGGTGTTTCGCCTGACCGCATCCGCATCCTGTGCCCGAAGGATCGCTGGCGACGCGAAAGTGAACGCCACTGATGTCGCAATCAGGCGGCGACGCGATATCGCGTCGCCCGATTTCTTGCTCATGCCCGAACCTCCTTGTTTGCCTGTAGCCGACCCTGATGTCTTCATACCCGCGTCGCGCAATGCATCAACCTGACAAGGCACTGATTTTTGTATCGGTATGTATCCTTGACCTACCGGCGGTGATGGACTGCAAATGGCTTCGACGGTTCGGGAACGGTTTGATGGCCGACAGGCGCACACTTCTCTTGATGCTTGTTGCAGGCGGCGCCGTGATCGGCGGATTTCGCGTGCTGCCTTCCCTGTTCGAAGGTTTGCCCGAGTTTGAACCCCTCGATGACCCGCCGGGATTTCGACGGGTCGCGGGCGGATCCGTCTCTTCGGGCTTCAATCCGTTTGCGGGTCTGAGCGTCGGCGGATCAGAGGAAACACCGGCGCGCGTGAGCCCTGACAGCCTCCGCGCAGACCTGTGTTCGCATCTCTTCGGGACTGCGGCGAGATCCGAAGGCGTGGTCCCGATTGCGTCGTTCGCCGACTACTACTGTCCATATTGCAGGGTGCAGACCAAGCGGCTGTCAGAACTGGGATCCGAACTTGGCTCAGAGGTCGCCATCGAGTGGCATGAGCTGCCGCTTCTGGGCGAAACATCGATCCTTGCAGCGCGCGCTGCGCTCGCCGCAAAGCGCCAGGACGCCCACGTAGCATTCCACGAGAGCCTTCTGACAAGCCCGTTCCGCGCGAACGCGGAATATCTATCCCTTCTGTCCGAGCGGATTGGCGTCGACCACGATCGACTGATCGCGGACATGGAGAGCGAAAGCGTCTCTCGCGAGCTTGAAATCAGTGCTGCGCTCTCGCGCCTGTTCGCTTTCGTGGGGACGCCTGCAATGGTGGTCGGTCGTACCGTGATCCAGGGAGAGATCTCCGATCGAACCTTGCGCCGGATCATCAGACTGGAGCGAGAGGAAGGCTTGTCCTCGGTATGCTGACCCGTTTCAGGGCAGACTGTCTCCGCATTCTGGCGGGCGCCATGCTCGCGGCCATCTTCCTTTCCGCCGCCTCGTCCCAAGTCGGCGCCGCCAGTTCTGATCCCGTCACGACACCGGCAGTGACCGCGCGGCTGCTGACCGTCGAGAACGGGATTGCGCCCGGCGCCGGCACGCTTTCGGCCGGGTTGGCGCTGGATCTCGCCGAGGGCTGGAAGACCTACTGGCGCACGCCCGGGGAGGTTGGCTTTCCACCGGAGATCGACTGGTCGGGATCGCAGAATATTGCGTCGATTGATTTCCAGTGGCCGGCGCCGGAGCGCTTCACCGCATTCGGCATCGAGAACTTCGGCTATCACGACGAGGTTGTCTTTCCGATCCGCATTACGCTGGAGGAACCGGGCGCGCCGGTTCGGCTTTCTGCGGACGTGACGCTGCTCACATGCTCGGACATCTGCATTCCACAGGAGTTCTCCTTGTCCCTCGATGTGCCGACCGGCATCGGCATCGACGAGGCGAGCGCCGCG